>JBDZWB010000014.1:9262-15090 GCA_040255975.1 Nitrosopumilales archaeon | reverse complement strand
GTGAGTTGGTAAGCAAAATGCTACTAGTACACCTCTATTGACTCTGCCTTGAAGCCCATCTTTACAAGCAGGGCCTTCGTGGTTTCGCGGTGGTCGCCCTGCAGGATTATCTGGCCTTCTTTGAATGTGCCGCCAGTGCCGATGTTTGTCTTTAGCTGTCGGGTCACATCTTTGGCGTTCTTGTCATCCTGCAGGCCGGAAATGACAGTCACCGGCTTGCGAAACTTTCTGACATCCTTTGTAATCACTATGCTCGTTTCCCCTTTCTCGATTTCTCTAATCAAGTCGTCCATCGAATCATGGTCAGACACTGCAATCATCATTGTAGACCACGCTTTTGAGCGTTGTTATTGGAAAAATAGGTCATGGGCGCTCGTCCACCTGCACAGGTATCTGAAGCTGGCGCCCGTATCGATTGACAGTCAGAGTCAGTCGATCATCTACGCGTTTCTTGCGCACGTGCGATGCTATCTGAGAAGGATCTTCCACCCTGTCGCCGTCGATCCCCTCGATGATGTCGCCCTTCCTCAAGCCAGCGTCGTCTGCGGGGCTGTATGGCTCCACCTTGGCAATGAGTGCCCCTTCTGCAGCCGGCAGCCCATAGTAGCGTGCAAGCTGTGGGGTGACCTTCATCGATGCTACGCCTATCCATGGCCGGGCAACTTTCCCCTTTTCAATCAGCTCTTTCAATATAGACTTGGCAGTGTTCACCGGAACTGCAAATCCGATGCCCTGAGCATATGGCATGTTGGCGGTATTGATCGCAACCACCTGTCCTTTAGCGTTGACAAGCGGGCCACCAGAGTTGCCGGGGTTTATCGCTGCGTCAGTCTGAATGAGGTCTAGCACTCCACTCCTTGCCTGTATGCTTCTATTCAGCGAACTGACGATCCCAGCAGTCACTGCCGGCCCGCCGGTCAGCCCAAATGGGTTTCCTATTGCCAGCACTATCTGGCCAACCTTTAGGTCGTCAGAATTGCCAAGCTCTGCAGCCGGCAGCGGCTCTTCAGCCTCCACCTTTATCACAGCAAGGTCAGTAGCCTCGTCGCTTCCAACTACTTTGCCCCTTAGCACCCTGCCGTCAGTGAAAGTGACCTTGAGCCGCTCTGCGTCGTCTATGACATGGTTGTTTGTAAGAATGTAGCCCTTCTCGTCGATTACCACGCCGGAGCCAACTCCCTCTACAGGGAACACCCTGAAGAGCTGGTCCTGCAGCATCCGTACGCTGGCGATGTTGACTATGCTCTTGCTTACCTTGTCCACCGCGCTCACAAGCACGTCTTCTGGAACGGGTATCATACCGTTGTATTGGAAAGCGATGTGTAAATTGACCGGCTGTTGAAAAACCCGGTCACAGCATTTGCTAGCCGCCACCTATTCTTTTTCTGATAAAAGGTTTAGATAGTGATTGAACACATCCTGTTACGACCGTTACATGGCGATACGCTGGCGCTGCATGAAATGTAAAATTGACCTGAGTGGAGAAGGCGCTTCTAGGCACTACCTCGCTTATCCAAAGCATAGGCTTGTAAAGATGCCTCCACTGCCAAAGCCAGCCATTGGCAACAAGGAAATGACTGCCTGACGCGTAAAATTGTTAAAAAAGGAAGGGAGAGGCTGTCAGCTGACGCTGACTGTTCCTACCATGTTTGGATGCAGCCCGCAATAATACGGAAACTCGCCTGCTTCAGTAAAGGTGTGCTCGAATGTTTGTTGTGGTGCCAGCAGGGGGTTGAGGTTTGGAGAAGAATCGAACTTGCCATCCGGCGCACCTGCGGTGCCAGATGTCACTGTATGCGGAGTGGTGTCGTCGTTGGTCCATATCACCGTGTCGCCAATACTGGCCTGTACAGGGTTGGGGTCATACGAGTCATCAGTCTTGCTTGACGAACCTGGCGTTATCGATACTTCGATTGTGCCGCCGCCTCCGCTTGGACTTGCTGCTGGAGTGGGGGTTGTTGTTGTAGTCTGGTTTCCAGCTGATGTCTGGTTGCCAGTAGCGTTCCCAGTAGGCGCAGTCGCGTTGCCTGTAGCATTGGGCATTACAGGAGCAGTTGTTGTATCTGCAGGCGCAGCCGGCGCCTCAGTCGTTACACGCGGCAGGATAGACTGCCTCTGGCCGTCCACTTCGCCAATCAGACCAGTGATAAATCCATAGATCGGCATGCCCTTGAAGTGGTTGTCCGTCATCTCGTGATCCACGCTTATGGTTATGACTCTGCCGGCACTCTGTATCGTGATCGGGACATTTTCCCACTGCAAGTTGTTGTTCAGGTATATGGTGGCAGAACCAGAAATCTCAAAAGTGCCATCCTGTGAAAGTGTTGCCTGCGCAAGCGTGGTCTCGTTTCCAGTGCTCGCCGTTGCAGTTGCATTTGATGTCGTTGCTGTCTGGTTTCCGGTTGCATTGCCCATAGGTGTTGTGGCATTGCCGGTCTGGTTGCCGCCGGTTATGACTTGAAGGAACCTCTGCGTAGTTTCATCGCCTGAGACTGTCGTAGCGTTCCCGCCAGTCATGTTATCACCTGTAGTAGCATTAGATGTTGTGGTTTCACCTGCTCCTGCAGTAAAGTTGTCTAAAAGCAGAGTATGGAAATCGCTGCCATCAGGTCTGGCCATCGTCATATTGATCTCAACTCTTCGCACTTCTCCATCAATGACATCGATCCTTAATCTTCCGCCTACCACTTCTGCAGAAGCATTATCACCAGCAGGGTCTGATATGACACTGGCTATTTGCCCTCTGGCATAGAACGTATTGATCTCACCAGCTGAGACCATTCCGCCAGTCTGGTTATCCATGGCAGTGGCGTTGCCAGTGCCAGTAGTATTGCCCGGCATCGTGGCGTTGCCTGCTGGATCAGTGACATTCTGTGCAGACACAAAAGAATACCCGACCATGCTGAATACAAAAGAACCGAGTACAACTATTGCAATTGCTTTAACAAGAGCCTGATGCCGTATTTTGATTCACCGTAAGGCTCGCGCCATATTATCAAATTTAACAATTGCAGAGGTAAACTAGACAACTAGATCATATTACAAAAACCTGAAGGGAGATTTGGCAAGTGCATTCTATGAAAATTGTACGGAACTACTACGGCCTATAGTGAGCTGCAAAAGTGTCCTGTTCACTTGAACCCAAATCGCGCTTGAACTGGCTGCTGACAAGCGCGCCGTACACAACCAAGTCACGTGACATCATTTGCAGGCGTTTTGCCAGCCTAGCGTTTACGATCTTGCCGCCGGAAAAGTCTTGCGGGCCGTTTACGGACACGCCATATGGCATGCTCCAGCCGTAGCACTGTCGCACCGCTGTACGCATCTGGTCCATCACGGTCAGCCCCTTCTCGTGAGAAGCCACGATGTAGCCAAAGAGCTTGCCGGCAAACTCTTCGTAAAAGTGGTCAAGAAAATTCTTTAGCGCGCCGGACATCGAGCCGTGGTAGTCAGGCGATGCAAGGATTATGGCGTCAGCCCATGCCACCGCTTCGCCTGCCTTCTCCACTTCTTTTGACACTGGCGCGTTTGGATCGTAGAGCGGCACATTGTCCACCTCCAAGAGCCGCACTTCAGCGCCGTGCTTTTTGGCATGTTCTAGCGCTACCTGCAGGGCTTGCCTGCTATACGAACCGCTGCGTATGCTCCCGACCACTCCAAGGACGTTGAATGTCGTTTTCATCTTCTTTACTATCACTCACTTGAATTAATCGACCAGCTATGACGCAACCCGGTCACACGGTCAGTTGTTGATCGCGTATTTCTCCGGCAGGTCTAGCAGTATAAGCTCTGTGGGTTTGTCAGCCTGTATAGACAGAGCGCTTTCCCTTTCAACTGCCGCCGCGTCCCTCGTCTCCATGATGATGTTGTTGTTCATTCTTATCTTTCCTTCAATTACAAAGACGTATACCTTGCGGTCTTCCGCAAGCTTGTGCTCTACCTTGCTCCCAGACGACAGCGACGAGACATAAATTGCTGCGTCCTGGTGGATGTGGAGTGCGTGGCCATCGTTTGCACCCTCTGGCACTATGACCGGCAGAAGCCTGTCTGCCCTTTCTTTTTTGTCGAACTTGCGTTGCTCCCACGATGGGTCAAGCCCGCGTTTGTCTGCAAAGAGCCACATCTGCAGAAGCCTGAGTGGCCTTTCCTTCGAATGGTTGTACTCCGAATGCATTATCCCGGAGCCAGCAGTCATTCTCTGGATCTCGCCTGGTTGTATTAGCCCATGGTTGCCTTGGTTGTCCTTGTGCTCCAACTCGCCGTCAATGACATAAGTCACTATTTCCATGTCACGGTGAGGGTGGAAGCCAAAGCCAGTTCCTGGCTGGATTATATCGTCATTGAACACGCGCAGCGGCCCAAAATTCATCTTGTGAGGGTTCTGATAGTGGGCAAACGAAAAGTGCCAATAGGTCGAAAGCCAGTCCTCCTCGTTGTGGTAATGCTCAGTTGACTTGATTATCCTGATCATGTAATTCCAATACGCTGCACGATATTTAAGCATGGTAGCAATTCCTGACCTAGTTAGTTTGTCGCATCCACCTTGGTAAGCCATGACTTACTGTAGAAATTTATGAAGAAATTTTTCATAGTGCAAATGGCGTCTCCTTAAATTGTTTCCAGAACGTTCGTTTACATGAACATGCTTGCAGTTTCTCTGCTGCTATTGTCAGTATCAGCCGCGTTTCTGCTGCTTGCAGGCCCGGCGGTGCAGGCGTCGCTGAACCCCAGCAATGAGATCATGACTGCAAGCAACTATACTTTCCAGTCAGACACATTTTCGGCAGCAGGCGCGATAGGATCGGTTGCCGGCAACCCAAGCGATCCGATGATCATAACTGGGAGATGGATCCTTGATGTGCAAGATGGTTCCGTATCAGACTTTTCTGCAAATCTTGCAGTTGTGAACGCAAGCGGCGAGGAATACTTCGAGGTAGAGCTGTCGAACCTGACTTCTAGCGAAGTGACTGTGAATGAAAACGGCACTGCACTGGTAAGGGGTGTGCTTGATGTCACGATGAACAGCAAAGAAAAGGTCGCCGGTGTCAGCGCAGAAATCTCACTTGCCAAGATGCGCGCACTCAATATGACCCTGAGCGAGCCGGCCTACATGACCGGTCCGATATACGGGACGGCCGATACGCCGCCAGAAACTGCAACCGCTTCGACAGGCCTGTTGCCGGAAGGCAGTGGGATCTATGATAACATTACTGAAAAGTTTCGCCTGCCGCAACTACCAAACCCGTTCAAGTAGCTAGTCCTGCTTTTCAATATTTTGCAGTGGGATGGTCACCTTGGGCTCGACCAGCAGTTCTGGCTGCTGCGCCCCTGCCGGCTTTTGTTCTTGAGAACCGCTTGCGGCCTGACTACCCTCGCCTGCAATCTGTCTGCTTCTCGTTAAGAATTCCTTGAGGATCTTGCTGCGCTCGTCTCCCATCTCACTCGTCTTTACTTCAAAGACGCCGTGAATGACCAGCCGGTCCTCCTTTTGATAAAGCCCTACCTCTATTAGGCCATGGCCGTTGTTGATTATGGCATGCCTCATGCTTTCTATCAGCAGCTGCGTGTCAGGGTACGGCCGGGGGACATAAGACACCACTTCGTCAATTATGGTGTCGCCGTAGATCATTACAGGATTGTTTATCAGCATGTAGTTTGGCACCTTGATGAGCCTGCCTGTACGCACCGAAGGTAGACGTTCGCCGTCGCCCACCTCCATCACGGTAGTCCTCAGCAAGCCGATGTCCATGATGTCGCCTTTTGTCACGGCGCCCCCGGAGCTTATCTTGATCCTGTTGCCAATCTTGATGTCCTTTGTCTTTTTTATG
>JBDZWB010000014.1:0-9252 GCA_040255975.1 Nitrosopumilales archaeon | reverse complement strand
CCGCAACATAATCCTTGAATACGAACGACATGCCAAGAGAGCTGAATATACTCAGCAGTGGCAATATCGTGATCAGGTCCCCGGCTTCCATCGTCGGTTTTGTTCATCGCTGAATCGGGTTAAGGCGCTGACTTGAAAAGTTCTAACAATGCATGAAAAACTCTTACACTAAATCGACAGCCGCTTGGAGCATGAGAGGCATTCAACCACGACTTTTTTGTCATTTTCTATAACTCGGAACTTTTTCGAGCCGCATGATGGACACACGGGGCATGCCCTCAGACCTCTGACCAAGCCTACCACCTCTGGGGGTTGGTATCAGAGCTGGCCAGCACATTCATCCTCTCAATGCCTCCAATCTGATCTATCACTCTGGCGACTGCAGCCGGCACCAGCCGCTTCCATTTGTTTCCGGAGAGTATGAGGCGTCGGATGTTAGTGCCGTTGTATTCCTGTTTTTTTGAAAACTTGGGGCTCTTGACTGTAATCCTGTCTTGAGAAAGTGCAAGATGCCTTACAAAGTGGTTGCCTGTGTAGAGCACGTCAAAGGGCGGCACCATCGACCTCAGATAAGCGATCCACCGTGCATTATTCTCGTCGTTTACAAGCGGGATCACATAGCACTTTGAGAGGTCTATCTTTGCTTCTTTTAGTGCCTCATGTATCATGAGCATCCTCTCGCCTGCTGTAAAGGGATCCCTGTCGATATAGTTGAACTGAGCACTGCCGATGACTATTATCAGCTCATCGCATTCGTTCAGGATCTGCTTTGCAAGCGACAGGTGGCCGTTATGAAATGGCTGAAATCTGCCGGTCATCAGTCCCCGCGTCGTCATGGCTTACCCAGCTTACTCTTCCACTGCTCTATTTCTTTTGCTTCTATCTTGCGGAAGATCGGCTCGATCTTGCCAAGCTCGTGCCCCGGAGCAACCGCCTTGACATCCTTAGCCGATTTCCATTTTTGTTGGTGGACAGTACCAGCGAGCTTTAGCTGGTTCCAGATCTTTTCTGAGGAAAATGGGATGAATGGCTCTAGCATTATTGCCAAGCTGCGCACTGCGTTCACGGCCACATATAATGTCGTGTTTGCGGTGTCCTTGTTTGCCCATGGTGCGTTTGTCTGGAAGTACTGATTCATGTAGCTGCTGTATTTCAGGATCCTCTTGAGCGCCTTGTCGATCTCGTTGTTTGCCAACAGCACGCCGGCTTCGTCCACGGCCGCTGCAAGCTCTTTTCCAAGCAAGTCGTCAACACTTGAAGGCTCTGGCACCTTGCCACCAAACGTTTTTTGAGTGAACGACAGGGCACGGTTTACAAAGTTACCGACGTTTGCGATGAGCTCGTTGTTTATCCTTCCGTAAAACGCGTCAAAGTCAAAGTTCAGGTCGTCCTGCGAATACGTCACCACGGAGGCGATGTAGAACCGCAAATAGTCAGGGTTAAACGCCGAAGTGAAATCCTTGAGGCCAATATACCAGTTCCTACTCTTTGATATCTTTTGATTCTCTAGCATGAGATGGCCCCTTGTAGGGATATAGTCGGGCAGTTTGTATTCAGAGTTGATCCCAAGGCGCATCGCTGGCAGGAAAAGGTAATGATGGTAGACGATGTCCTTGCCAATAAAGTGGTAGATATCGGACTCATTCCAGAACTTTTTGCCGTCACGTCCCTTATCGTCGATGAATTTTCTGAGCGACGAAATATAGCACAAGTGATTGTCAAACCATCCATAGAACACCTTGCCTTTTGCCTCCTCCAGCGGGATCGGCACACCCCATGAAAGGTCGCGGGTAATGTCCCAGTCCTGCAGCCCCTCGTTAATCCAATTGATCACATAGTTCCTGACTTCTGGCTGCAGGCGTTCGTTTGTCGACAGCCAGTCCTTCAACTTGTCGCCAAAGCTTGACAGCCGGAAAAAATAGTGTTTGCTTTCTTTCTTCACAGGTGGCCTGCCGCATATTGCGCACTTCGGCTCCAGTATCTGGTCTGGCACCTTACCACACTTTTCGCACAGGTCAGAGTACTGATTTTCCGCACCGCAGTTTGGGCACTTGCCGATGACGTAGCGGTCGGGCAGGAACTTGTCGTCAAATGTGCAGTAGAACTGAATCACGTTCTGGTCATAGATGTGGCCGTTTTCGCGCAGCTTTTTGAAGACGTGCTGCACGAATTCGACGTTCTCTTTGGAGCTGGTCTTGTAGAAAAAGTCAAACGAGATTCCAAGCGATTCAAAATCCTCCTTGTCGCGCATATTCCAGAAAGCGACATAATCTTCTGGGCTCTTTTTCTCCTTCTCTGCCCTTATCAAAATCGGGGTGCCAAAGTCGTCGGTCGCACAGATATGGTACGCCTCTATACCGTTGAGCCTAGAGAAGCGAGTGAAAATGTCTGCCGGAAGATAGGTGGAGGCTATGTGCCCAAGGTGTATCTCACCATTTGCATAAGGGAGCGCGCTGGTAATGACTGCACTCTTGCTACCCGGCATCATGTTTCAATCCCTCTACTAGGATTTAATTTAACTGGAGTTTGATGTTGTCACTATCGTTTCAAAAAAGTCGGAAAACCTACTACTGGTTTTCGTATTCTTCTCTAAACCTGGCTCTTCCTCTTCTCATTATCGCGAAAAGCGCCAGTATCACGGCTATCCACACAGCAGAGAACATAATGTTGTTGACGCTAACATAGAGGAAAGGTGTCGCTTCAATTAGGTCCTCCTGTATAGTCTTGAGGGTGGCGTGCATGTCTGCCATGCCTGTGTTGTATTCTGTACTGTAGGGCTCTAGCGACGAGATCGAGTTTGTACGCGCAAGCATGTCGTCAAGTGTCCTATGTATTAGACCAAAATCAGTTCTTGCGGTAGGGAACGACCACACAGGGTTGCCGCTCTCCGGCAGCTCTCTCTTTGCAGCCCTGACAAAGCTTGCCAGCTCTTCCGGCGTCTGGGCAGACTCGGCTCTTGCAAGGTAGCCGTTTGCCTTGTCTACAGGATAGATGGCCTGCTGGTAGCCATAAAGCGCGATCCCGACACCAACGATAATGAGGGCTGCGACAAGCGCCATCATGAGCTTGTACGAGGAAGCCATGCAGGACGTATAGCACCCCGAGCGATATTTAGGTGTGGCGGAGTGATGTTCCAGATAACCAATTTATAGCCAGATTGTCTACCGCACAATAGTTGGCATTTGTAAAGGTCGCCCAGAGAGGCGAGATCAAGGAAAACGGCGGCAAGGAGCTCAATATCAATGGCACGAGAGTTGCGCTCTTTTACGCAAACGGCAAGTATTATGCTATAGAGGCGCTTTGCCGCCATCAAGACGGCTCGCTTGCACCTGGCAAGATTGATGGAGAAGTGGTAGAATGCCCGCTGCATTCTTGGCACTACAACATCAGGACCGGCGAGCTCTTGGACTACCTTGAAGGAGTCAAGCTGACAACCTACAAAGTGGATGTCAGAGGAAACGACATTTACTTAGAAGTCTAGCTATCTGCAGAATTGATCATCCAAGGGCAAAACAGATACTGGATAGCGTAAAGAGCGGGGAATCTGTGATGCTGGAAATCACTGTTATTATCTGTTTTACAACTTGGGATTTTGGCAAACATGGCCTGTAACACATCGTCAATCTGGTCTAGCAAAGGTAAAAAGCCTGGGCAGATAGCAAGAGCTGCAGTGAAGTTATACAACACGTTGAGCCGGCAGGTAGAGGAGCTGCAGCCGCAAGATAGTACAGTAAGGATGTACGTCTGCGGAGTCACAGTCTATGACAGCTCGCATATCGGACACGCGCGTACAGTCATTGTGTTTGATACTCTGCGCAGGTATCTTTTGTCCAAAGGCTACAAAGTGATATTTGTACAGAATTTCACTGATGTTGACGACAAGATAATCAATCGAGCAAAGGTTGAGGGCAAAAAGGCGCAAGAAATATCTGAAAAATATATCGACAGCTATTTCCGCGATTTTACAGGCCTGAACGTGATGCGCGCTGACTATTACCCAAAGGCAACGGAACACATCAACGATATGATTCAACTGATCCAAGGCTTGATAGAAAGGGGTCATGCCTATCTGACACTTAACGGCGTCTATTTCAGGGTAAAGTCGTTCCCCAGCTATGGCAAGCTTTCAAGAAAGCCGTTGGAAGAGCTTGAATCTGGGGCTAGAATCGAAGTCGATCCTTCGAAGGAGGATCCACTTGACTTCGCCCTGTGGAAGTTCTATTCGGAGGAGCCAGTATGGCCAAGCCCGTGGGGCAAGGGCAGGCCTGGGTGGCATATCGAGTGCTCTGCCATGTCGAGAAAATATCTAGGTGACACGTTTGAAATTCACGGTGGCGGTCACGACCTTATTTTTCCACACCATGAAAATGAAATTGCGCAGTCTGAAGCGTACACGGGCAAGCAGTTTGCAAAGATCTGGATCCATTCTGGCATGGTCACGATAAACTCGCAAAAGATGAGCAAGTCATTGGGAAACATTGTTACGATAGAGCAGGCGCTTGCCAAGTGGGGCATGAACACTCTTCGGCTATATTGCCTGTCGGTGCACTATGCCAAGCCGCTCGACTATACCGACGATCTGTTGAAAGAATCAGCACAGAGGTGGCGTCAGATAGAGACGTGCGCCTTCGAGCTCCGTTCTGCAGCTGGCAGCGGAGGCGAAGTCGACGCAGTGAGCAGACTTTGCGAAGAATCAGTAAAGGCATTTGAAGCAGCGATGGATGACGACATGAACACGTCACTTGCCCTGACGGAATTCTTGAAGATGGTCACAAAATTGAACCAATATGCTGCAGCTGACAAGCTAACAAAGGACATGGCAGATGCTGTCCTGCCGTACTTCAACAAGATAATGGACATCTTGGGACTACAGATGATGCAGACGGACGAGCAGGAAAGAAAAGAGATAGAGCAGATGGTAGCAGACCGCAACAGGCTGCGGTCAGAGAAAAAATTCAAGGAGGCCGACGAGCTCCGCAAAAAGCTGATTAATCGTTCCATCGAGCTTCTTGACCATAAAGGCAGGACAGTCTGGGTAAAGCGCGAACGGCCGGAATAGTCAATTTTCACCCTTTTGTGCATCTTGTTGCACTCCGGGGCTAATGAGTTTGTCTAACACCACAAAATGACGTAGCAATGAAGATACTGGACGGTAAGCGCATGGGTTCAGTAACCGTATTTGAGGACACTCTCATGCTAGCTGAGGTAGTTGGAGACGTCATAGTCAATAGCGGCCACTTGGAGCTCAAGGGCAAGGTGCTCGGCAATCTCTTTGTGCGCAAGGGCACATGCAGGATGCTGGGGATCGTGCGGGGCAACCTCGTCAATGAAAAAGGCGACGTCGAGGTATTTGGAGCTGTGCATGGCAAGCTGATAACAAAGAGTGGCTACACATACGTCAACCCTGGCAGCAAAGTGGGCGCAATAGAAAGTGCGCCCCTCGAAAAGAAAGTGGAGCCAAAAGAAGAAGCCGTCAGCACCTAGGCTTTTTCTTGCCGTATCTTGTCAAGGTCCTTCTGCAGTACCTCAATTGTCTTGGGTATCTCTTTTTCGGCACACTGTAGGCAGATCTGCTGGAGCGAAAGTGGATAGGTGAAATATCTCTCGTTCAAAGCAATGTCGCGTTTGCACGATACGCACTTTTTCAGCTTGTACGGGTCGGTGTTCTTTATTATCAAACCACGACCACTTCGCCCTGATCGGGTGCGCGGGCGTCATAGCCGTATTTTTCCCTGATCTCTTCGGCAAACTTGACGCAAGACGGGCCATCGCCGTGCACCGTGAGCACCTTGGGGTTGCCCTTGACACGATCGAGGATTTCAAACAGCTCGCTCCTGCTGTTGTGCCCGGAGAACTCAAAGCGCTTGACATCTGCGTAACATTTCGTTATTTTGCCGTCAAAGTTGGCTACGCGCTTGTCAAGCAGCATCCTGCCCGGTGTCCCTTCGCCCTGATATGACACCAGTGCAATACCGTTCTTTTCATTCTGCGCAATCTGCTGGGTGTAAAATATTGCAGAGCCTCCGACCAGCATGCCAGCTGGCGAGATTATCGCACATGGCTCGTTAACCACCTTTTTCCTTCTACTCCAACCTTGCACCCATTCGGCCTCGCCTATGGCGCGCTTGAACATGTCCGGATCTCTGAGATACGCTGGGTGCCGGCTCATTATCTGGTTGGCCTTGAGTGCCATGCCGTCCATCACTACCTTGTGCTTGAAGTTGTATGCCTTGAGGACGCAGGCGATTTCCTGTGCTCTCTCCACCGAGAATGATGGGATGAATGCCGTGCCCCCGCGCTCTACGATGTCATTGACATATTCCATGAGGTCCTTTTCGGCCTCTTCGCGGGGTTGCTGTTCGTTCTGCGAATAAGTGCTCTCTATTATCATCAGATCGATTTCACCAAAGTCTAGATCTGCCGGGCGCAACAGCTTTGATCCGCGGGTATTGATGTCGCCGGTATAGAACACCTTCTTACCACCATGCTCTACTATCACGGTTGAGCCGCCGACTACGTGACCCGACTCGTGGAGCGTCACCTTGGCATCGTTCACCATGTATGGTTCCCTATACTGCAGGTTCTTTGATGCCTTCAGCATGGTCATAAGGTCAAGATATTCAAACGGCAGATAGAATCCTGACAGCTTGATCATGTCTTCAATCAGTAATTCCGAAAGCTCGAATGTCGGAAGCGTGCCCAGCGCTGGGATATCGGTGTTGCCGGACAAATAAAGCGATGGCACGAAACCGGAATGATCGAGATGCGCGTGGGTGATTACTACGGCGTCGACTTCCTTTGGCTTGACATGCATCGGAAAGATCGGCTCCCTCTTGAGCAGGACGCCATAGTCCATCAGTATGTTAGTGTGGTCACAATTTACGAGAAACGCGGAACGGCCGACCTCTTTGGCCGCTCCCATAACCTTTACTTTCAATTTGGTTTTACAATAAAGCTCGTACAACACTTGCTTTAAATCTTGCTAATTCCACTGCACCTGCCACATTGGCTCTTGAGCCGCTGGGTTTTCTAACCTTTGCAGGTAACCATAGCCACACTCGTCAAGAACCGATTCAAAATCGTAGCATCCTGCCGGCTCTTTTTCGATCTGTCTTTTCAATGCTTCCCTGACTGTGCTCACTTTGGCCGGCTTGCTATACACGTACCAAAAGTTGTGCGCACCGCGCATCTTGGTAAGCTCGGCTCTCTTGCTGTCAGGCATTTTAGTGTAATAGCGGTTCATTATCTCGGTGTTGACGTCTTCCCACGACGGCGTCCTCCACCACGCGACTTTCTGAAAGCCGTGACCGTCAAATTCTGCCGCCAAGCTTATGCCTTGGTCAAGCGTCGTAACAATTACGTCGGTGTTACGTGCTACAGGATCACGAAAGTCTTGACCCGGCTCCATCCAGCCAACAAAGATCAGATCGTATTTTTTATCAATCCAGTGCGCGTCGGCGATCCTGATGTAGTCTGGCTTGATGATGCCAAGACCATAAAAGATCCCGCCTTCCTTTTCGATGCCTTCTGCGCTTGGTAGGAACTCTCTTATGCACTTCAAAAATTCGCCGTAGCCGCAGCCGACGTCAAGGTAGCTGGGGCTTGATGACATCGACTTTGCAATGGCGGCGACGCGCAGGACATCAACCTTACGGTACGCAAAATAGGTTCCAGTGAAAAACGGAAAGCTGTATCGCTCGTGGTGGGGCGAGACTGCACCTAGCCGGAACTGAGCAAGCGATTGGCGCGCCTTGTAAAGGTCTTCGATGTTAAAGGGCACTAGTCAAACATCACTTCCCACAGCTTTTTGCCACTCGAAAGCGCCTGCAGCTCCTCTTTGTAACCATAGCCACACTCGTCAAGAACCGATTCAAAGTCGAACTGATCCAGCGGATCTTCCCTGTTCAGATGCGACTGCAGGCCGGATTTGACGCTGTCAGCAATGTCCGGCCTTGCATATACGTACCAAAAGTTGTGCGCACCGCGCAGGCGTGCAAGCTCTGCCTTCATTTTGTCGTCAAGCGATGGAGTATAGTATCGGTTCATGAGCTCTGCGTTGACGTCAATCCACGAGGGTGTCCTCCACCACGCGACGCGCCGATAGCCAAACTCTTCATACTCGCAGCCCCCGTTTATTCCGCACTGACCACCTGCGTCAAAGGTAGTGACAACGCATCTGGCGCACTTTGCAACAAACCTGCGAAAGTCCTGACCCGGCTCCATCCAGCCCACGAACGCAACGTCGACCGGCTCTGAAAACCCCTCAACTGGCATCAGACGGATATGGTCTGGCTTGACGACATTGAATGCATAGAAAATCCCTCCCTCCTTCTCGATGCCGACCGCGTTTGGCAGATATCTTTGCACCTTCTCAAGAAAATCGCCGTAGCCGCAACCAACATCAACATAAGACGGGTTGTTGGAAACAGACTTTGCAATTGCTGCCACCCTCTTTACGTCCACTTTGCGATAAGTGAAATACGAGCCTGTGAAAAACGGAAAAATATAGCGGGCGTGGTGTGCAGGCGGCTTGCGATCCAGAAACTGTTGATAAGCTTTGTAGGCGTTCTGCAACTCTTGGATCGCAAAAGGCATCAGCTTTTTTCTGCCTCCCCAATCCTATATTTCTAATGCGTCGTGGAATCCGTCATAGTTGTTATATAACGCCGTTTGGAAAAACCCAAAACGCTTATTAAGTTCGCTTTTCACTTTGGTGGTATGGTTAGGAAATTTGATGACTGGTGGAGAACTGTACCAGCTGACTTGAAGGCAAAGGCTCGCAAGGGCGACGAATCAAACAAGCCACTGCTGAATCAAGTTAACTACGTCCTTCTGCATCTTCACTTGGCTGGCAAGCACGATGCTAAGCCAACTCACGAAGAGCTGAAAGACTGGCTACACAGCGGCCAAGTCGACGTTCTCCGCATGAACAAGTAAGAAATTTTCTTTTCTCTTTTTCCTTTATTTTGTCAGACTTTGAGCGTCCAGCTTGCTCGCTGCTCGCTTGTTATAACAGCGTTTTGCAGTACCCATAGGGTTTAAATAGTTTCGAACAATACTGACGTGTAAGTGAATTTAGATGCCAATTGCTATACTTCCAGACGTCGATGAGCAAAGATGCATTGGCTGTGCGCTCTGTGTAGAGATTTGCACTGCCCTCGGCCCGGACGTTCTCAGGGTAAAACCAGTAGAAGGTTGGAAGAGGGGTAAGGCATTCGTCTTTTATCCAGAGAGATGCATTTCAGACGGTGC
>JBDZWB010000186.1:0-3815 GCA_040255975.1 Nitrosopumilales archaeon | reverse complement strand
TGGTTCAACTGGTGGAGGTAAGACAACCATACTGAACGCGGTCACCGGCCTGATAAACCCGTCGTACAAGATCTTCTCGGTAGAGGATACCGCTGAAATCAACATACCTCACGAGAACTGGTTCAGTCTTGTCTCTAGGGCCAGTTTCGGGCTTGAAAGCCAAGGAGAGGTCAGCCTCTTTGACTTGCTAAAGTCAGGTATGCGTCACCGCCCAGACTACATCCTCGTAGGTGAGATCAGGGGCGAAGAAGCGTACGTGCTGTTCCAGGCGCTTGCCACAGGTCACGGTGGCATGGCTACAATGCACGCTGACGACGCGGAAGCCGCGATAAGAAGGCTGATGCAAAAGCCAATGGACATACCGCCGGCATATGTGCCGCTCATGAACTGCATCATTACAATCAAGCGTGTAAAGCTCAAATCTGAAGCAGTCAACGGCCAATCTGCAAAAATGATGGCAAGGAGGGTGACTGCAGTCACCGAGATCCAGTCATCTACAAGCACGCGCGACGTCTTCTCATGGAACCCGCAGTACGACGGCTACCTTGACAACCTTGGCAAGAGCTACATGCTGCCAAAGATAGCCGAAGACACAGGCTTGGACATGGAAGACATTGCCAACGACATGAACAGGAGAAAAACCATTCTGACATGGCTTGTCAACCGTGGCACAAGGGACTATAGAAGCGTCAGCAAGGTGATTGGCATGTTCAACCAAGAGCCTGAGCGCCTGATGGCAAAGGTGGAGAGCTCCTGATGTCGATATTCAGTTCTTTGGTACATACCCTGCAGGAGATGGACAAAAAAAGTACCAAAAAAGCGAAACCCAACAAGCAGCTTGGAGAAAGGCTCGACCGAGAGCTTCCATACGTCATAACCCTTATCACCATAATGGCTGCGAGTGGCATAACGCCCTTTGGCAGTTTCACAAAGCTTGCACGATACAAGCTGCTGCCATACATAATGAGAGAAGCAAGAAACATAGTCGGCCAAGTGCATATCCTTGGAGAAGACCCCCTTACTGCAATGGAAAAGCGGGCAAACAATTCTGCATCTCGGCAGTACCGCGACTTGCTCATGGGATACATTTCCACAGTAAGGAACGGTGGTGACATTGCCAGCTTTTTGCAGAGCAAGATGAAAACCATTTTCGAGTACGAAGTATCGATTGCAAGGCAGTCTGTAGCCAAGATCTGAGGACTTGTAGACGCCTACATGATCATGCAGGTAATCGGGCTCAGCCTCTATGTTGTGCTAGTTGCCATGTCTTCAACATCGGCTGGCGGCAGTAGCGTATTACCCGTATCATTGCCATCATCGCCCGTATTTTCATATCTCATAGTCTTTGTACTCTTGCCGGGAATATCATTTGTCATACTTTACGTAATGGACAAGATAGTCTTTTCCACCATAGTAGGGGCAAAAGAAGTCTTGAAGAAAGGCATGTACTTTTCATTGATAGCCATTGTTGCATTTGTTGCGCTAATGGCTACAGGAGTGCTGCAAAAAGCAATAGATCCGGTCTATGCTTTGCCGCTCTTTCTGATTGTCGCGTCGGCTTGGCCTGCATACAAGGGAATGAAGCTTGAAAAGAACATGAAAGGCATGGAATCTGAACTTCCAAGCTATCTTAGGGATGTTGCCGAATCAAGGAAGGCAGGGCTTTCTCCGGAAAAATGCATCGTGTATGCATCAGAAAGAATCCGCGACTCTTCATTTCAGGGAGTCGTCAAGTCATTTGCCAATCAGCTTGAATGGGGTGTTCCTTTGCGCAAGATCTATGAAAATCTTGCCGGTTCTGTAAAGTCCTTTGCAGCTCTCATACATTTCAGGATCCTCATAGAAGCTATAGAGAGCGGCGGAGGCTACACGACATCACTTGAGATACTTGCCCAATCGAGCGAGTCGTCGTACAACATTGAGAAAGAGAAGAGCAGCATGCTCAAGCCTTACTTTTTCATAGCTTTCATGGTCACTGCACTAACATCCATCACTACGCTAATGGTAGCACAGACCTTCAATGAAATAGGCAGCAACATATTGGCACCAGGAGTCGCTCAGGGTGCAGCAGTTACAGCGCCCCAAGAAAGTGAGGGACTCAGCTCGACTCAAATGCTTGCAATAGGAATCGCGGGCCAGTCATGGATGTCGGGGTTCCTAATAGGAAAAATATCAAGCGGCTCATTTGCCACAGGGTTCAAGTATGCAATCATGCTGCTTGCGATATCTACTATTGCTACAGTAGTTACACAGGAATTCAACCTGAGCCCGTCTTCATTCCTGAGTCCACCACAGACAACTTGAAGTCGATTATAGTGGCAAGGGCACACTATGATTTACGGTCTTCTTCAGTACGACAACTTTGTCAGGCCGCGCATTGCACTGAATAGTCAGAGACACCGCCACAAGTTTGGGGATTGGAAGTAGGAGGATGGCATGAATTACTGAGAAACTCGCTCCGATAACGTCTGCATCTGGCGGAGAAGAATATCCTAGAACAACAAATCATTGTTATTTTATATATCATTATTGAAACAGGTTGATCATCTAGCGTTGACGGACGAGAAGAGAAGTTACCTTTGTAAGGAATGCAAAGCAATGTTTTGGTCTTATGACGAGGTTATAAGGCACAAAGGCATGACAGGTCATCCAGAATATGAAGTGCGTGATCGGAAGTAGTTTTTGGAAAGCTACCAACCACCACCCCCGAACGACCAAAGAATGATAACCAAGAACCGAACACTACCAATCTATTGGCAATCCTGTGCAGGTAGGAGCCAAAGAACCTTTTACGATATTCAATCTCGCCCTATAATGACAGCGTATTAGTGATTGCCGCGACTATTTCGTAAGTATGTTTTTGATTTCAGAGTTATTTATCAGAGTTTCAATAAGTCTTTTCTTCTCTTCTTCAGGAATGCCATCTACAATTCCAAATGAATCGACGGCCTTGATCTTCCAATAGTCGCCAAGCGCATTTTCAATTGTCGCCTGCGCGTCATACATCACCTTGCCAAGGGTCGTGAGGACGTACTGGTTGTCCTTCCTTTTTACCAAGCCGCACTTTACCAGCTTGAACAGCCGCGAATAGTACTGCTTGCGTGTGATCTTCATGTTGCTTCTTAGAACTTGGCTCGGGCCGCCTTTCTGGGCAACCAGCCTGAAAAGCTCTAGCGATGCGTCATCGGAAATCGCTTCTAACACAGAAGACATCTTTACCGGGCCCATTGTACGCCGTAAATGAGAGCAAGATTTTGTTATTGGTTAGTGTGTAATCTCTATGTACTACACAGTCTAGGTGGTTGTTTTTTTGAAAAATTTATGGATGGACGAGCCGTATTGCAGCGCCTTCTTTGGCTTCATTGCCGATTCTTCTGGGACCCCTACCAAAAGCGATGCCTGCCGCAGGATGTGTTTTCGTATCATGTCGTCCGGCCCCTTGATCTTTTGATCTATTGGTATTGTCTTGGCAAACTCGATGAATTTTCTGGAGAGGAAGGGCTGCCTGACAGATACTCCGAACTGGCCTGCCACTATTGCAATTTCTCCCATCAGCGTAAACTCGTTTGCAAGCTTTTCGTCCATCATCTTCATTATCGCTGCATCGCCGCCGCTGTACGCCCTGCGGTAGCCGTCGTAGCCGCAGAAAAGCTCGTCGCAGCCGTTTGCGCTAAGTACAATGTCAAGATTGTTTTGCTTTGCAAGCTTGGTAATGTAATGATATGCAATGCAGTTTTCGATGTGCGACGTGTTTTCGCACTTTATTGTCTGCCTGACCTGCGCCAGGTTTTTCTTGAAATCAGGGTAGTCGATTT
>JBDZWB010000185.1:0-3818 GCA_040255975.1 Nitrosopumilales archaeon | reverse complement strand
GTTGACGGCGTATCCAAGAGGCCTGTCTAAGGCCCTGACAAGCAGGTCTCCGAGCTTGCCTACAAACGCGTTGAATTCAGCTCCGGTTTCGAGCATCGGAGGAAACTTCTTCATTTTAATGATTCAATTTTGCATCCCAAATGATAAAAGACGTTGTAGATGCGGGTCTGCTATAGTATTACGTATCTCTTTTCATCCGTTTGTTTCTATTCATCATCTATCTTTCGATCTCGATTGGCCATATGTTCAGGCTCCAGTATATCACCGGCAGGTCTGCTAGCCTGGCTCCCTCAAGCAGGTGTGGCATCGCAAGCAGGTTTCTCAGAGAAGGCGGACTTATCTTGTGCCTGTATGCCTTTGAAGTCCCGTCGCTCACGATATAGTGTCCAAGGGCTCCCCTTCCAGACTCGACCCTTCGGTAGGCTTCGCCCGGCGCTCCCCTTGGGTTTGGCTGGAGCTTTGCCCTGACGCTTCCTTGTTTTGGCATCTTGTCTAGGCATTGCCTGATTATGCCTAGGCTTTGGCGTACGTCGTATATCGGCAGGATGCTCCGAGCAAAGGAATCGCCGGTCTTTGCCGTCGGCACCTCAAAATCAATGTCGCCATAGATTTCGTACGGCTCTTTTTTTCTCACGTCATAGTTAACACCTGATGCCCTGAGTACGGATCCGGTCACCCCGATGTCGATTGCGTCCTGGGTGCTGAGCACGCCCACCCCTTCGCTTCTCTGGCGGAAAAGCGGATTGTCGTAAAATATCTTGTCGTATTCGGGAAGCCTCTTTTTCTCAAAATAATCGATAAACTTGATCGCCTTGTCCTCAAAACCATCCGGCAAGTCGTTTCTGACGCCGCCTGGCACAAGCCATGCATGGGTTATCCTGTTACCAGAGGCCATGTCTGCCAGCTCTACAAAGAGCTCTCTGTCTCCTGTTGGCCACATGAACATTGTCGAGTGGCCGGTAAATATGCCTAAAATGGCGAGCCAGTAAAGGGTGTAATGGATCCTGTCGATCTCTGCCATTATTGCCCGGAGGTACTTGGCCCTTTCAGGAACCTGAATGCCGACAAGATCCTCCACTGCTAGGCAGTAGGAGTACAGGATGTTGCTAGAGTCGTGTATGACGGGCCTTTCGATGTGCGGGACATTCTGCACAAACGTCCTGTACTCGGACATCTTTTCCTCGCCGCGATGGACATAGCCGACATCGGGGTCTGCATGCACGATGATGTCGCCGTCAACAACTACTATTATCCTCATGTGGCCTGCGCCGGGATGCTGAGGTCCTATGCTCAGCGTCATGTACCTGTCGGTGTCTTGCAGTCTTTCTATTTTCAGCCCCGGAGGGACGCTGTTGCCTGCATTCTGAATATGATCCGCGCTTGCAGCCATGGAGAACTCTTTTGCAACATGGGATAAATCGATTGTAAAGCCAGTATTCTGCAACTCATAATAGACATTTTTCCTCATCCTTGTCGATGGTAAGGTTTGGCATCCAGGCTGCACACGAGCAGATCAACCCATCTGACCTTTTGAAGGACGTTGTAACAATGGACAGGCATGGCATTGAAAGATGCTGGTCAAGCGACCACTTTATGCCTTGGTGGCACACGGGCGCTGCAGGAGGAGCAGCGTGGCCGTGGCTTGGGGCGGCGCTTGCAAAGACGAGCAGAATAGCGGTAGGAACGGGCGTTACGGCGCCTACATTGCGGTACAATCCTGCAATCGTTGCACAGGTGTTTGCAACGCTTGGACAAATGTTTCCTGGCAGGGTATTCCTAGGGCTTGGAACGGGAGAATCACTCAACGAAGTGCCTTCAGGAAACGAATGGCCTGCCAGCCAAGAGAGGTTGGAGCGGCTGGAAGAAGCGATCAGACTTGTCAAGCTGCTCTGGACCGAGGAATGGGTGACTTTTCATGGAAAATACTATCACGTCAAGGACTCGAACCTCTATACCAAGCCGTCGCAACCGGTCCCGATCTATGTAGCGGGGTTTGGAAGAAATTCTGCCATGCTGGCCGGACGGGTGGCGGACGGCTTTGTGACAAACGAGGCCAATCCCGAGCTCATAAAGGACAGGCTCTTGCCGGCGTTCAGGGACGGCGCAACAAAGGCCGGCAGGGATCCGGATTCCCTTGTCAGAGCATTATTCCTGCCCGCATCATACGACCCAGACAAGCAAAGGGCGCTCGAATCGATAGGCTACTGGAGGGGAGCGATGATAAAGGCGTTCTTTGAAGCGAACTATCCAGACCCGCGCAAGATAGAGGAAAGCGCACAGGTGGTTGGCATGGACACGATGGAAAAGATGACGCTCGTCGTGTCAAGCGCCGACGAGGCGATAAAAAAGCTGGACAAGTACGTCCGGCTTGGCTTCACAGATATCGTTCTTACAAATTCCAGCCCTGACCGGGAAAGCTTTACCAGGCTGCTGTCAAAGGAAATAGCGCCGGTGTTTCAGGCTTCAAAGGCTGCCAGCGCTACCTAGACCTTCCCTTCCTAAAGTACCAGGCCGCAGCTACTATGGCCCCTGCGGCAACCGCGCCAATCCCTACTAACAGGGTCATGCCGTACGGGCTTGACAGCTCTGCTGCAGTAGCCGCAGTCGAAGTACTGTTTTCTTCCTGCTGGACATCGAGCCCGCTTATCGGTGCTTGCGGCGTGGGGTTTGCTTCTTGATTTGGCAAGCCGCTGCTCTGCTCCTGGGATTCTTCAAAACCGCTGTATTCTCCACCCTGCTTTTCTTCAGTTGGCTTTTGCTCAAGGCTGCCATTCCCATCCTGAGCATAGGCACTAGAGATCAACAGAAGCGCCAGAAATACCAGCATGCGCCTCATCTCGCGCAACAAGCAATTTATGCGGACCTGCGCTCGCCCTTTATTATCGTCCGGTAAAACAGGTCTGCGATGACTGGCAACTCCAGATAGTCGATTAGTATCGCGATCCATGCGGCGTAATAGGGGATCTCGACTGCGCTTGAAGTCCCAAAGAACGTGTCATACACGACCTCGTCTGTTATCCAGAATATGTGGAACACCTGCACGACCAACATGGCGAACAGCAGCGCATTTTTGGTGGCCTTTTCGCGCTTGTATATGCTCAGTCCATAATAGGTGAGGCCAGCAACGAGGGCCGGCACCTCTATGTAGTCTATGACTATAAAGAAAACGAGCAGCGGGCCGCTGACCGTCAGGCCCATTGCGCTGTCTCCTGTTATGCGCTTGACTACGACGTCGGCTGTAAGCCAGTAAAGGTGAACCAGCTGGAGCGATATGAGGACGAACGCTATCCTGAGGTTGAGGCTCTCATACCTCCTCCAGAACCCTACCAGCTTTTGCACTGCGCCGGACATGGCAATTATTCCCTGCTTCTATATTCATCGACAAGCCCGTAAAAAGATTGGCATTGCTGTTCCATGTGGAACCAGATGCTAGAATGGATAGAGCTAACCATTATGTGGAATAGCGGCTTTACGTTTTCATGGCATCACGAAAGGAAGAGCGGAAAGACGAAACAGTTACAACTACACGCACTGAAACAACTGCAGCGCAGCGCCAAGCCGAGCAACAAGAGATCGTAAACAGGACGCTTGACGAGGCCAAGGACAGCACTAGGAGGGCAATGGAAGAGGCAAGGCGCGACATCTCTGCCCGCACTGCATCGTTTAACGATTATCAGGAGCAGACGATCAACGCAGCAAGGGACGTTGCGGAAAATTATCTTGAATCGCAAAAAGAAGTAGTTAACTCTATGCAGTCGTCATGAGTACCGTACATCGAGAACATGTACAGCTTGTATTGGAGCGGATGGACGTCTCCA
>JBDZWB010000184.1:0-3822 GCA_040255975.1 Nitrosopumilales archaeon | reverse complement strand
CGCCCACTGCGATAATTTTCTTGGTTCCTTGCAGCATCGACGCTATTTTCTGTTTTGTTACCTGTTTGTCTGGAATCAGTGTGCCAAAGGGCTGTTTTAGGAGCTGGACATCTTTTTCGCTTAATGGCATTATTCCTTTTTGGCCTGCTCACTTGTTGCCGCTTCAGCCTGTTCTTGTGCCTGCATTTCGGCAGCTATTATGCTGATCCTTCCTGCGATCACTTTGGCAGCTTTTGTAAAAGCGTGGGATTGTACCGACTCTGGCTCTGACACGACTGTCGGCTTGCCTATATCGCTGCCTTCCCGGATTTGCGGATGAAGCGGTATCTCGCCAATGAAAGGAATCTTGAATTCGTCGCTTATTCTCTTGCCGCCCCCCTGCCCAAATAGATAGACCTGCTCGCTGCAGTGCGGACACTGGAGGTAGCTCATGTTTTCAACGACTCCGATTATTGGGACGTTGAGCTTGTTGAACATGCCTATGGCCTTCACTGCCACGTTCATTGCTACGTCCTGCGGCGTGGTGACGATCAATATGCCCGTAATTGGGATTGTCTGCGCAATGGTGAGTGGCGCGTCGCCCGTGCCGGGCGGTAGATCGATTATGAGATAGTCTAGCTCACCCCAGTTGACGTCTGTCAGGAACTGCTTTACAATACCTGAAACTATTGGGCCCCTGTAAATGCCCGCCTGCTGCGACTGTTCGTAGAAAAAGCCCATGGAAATTACCTTGACACCTTCGGCTATAGGAGGCTGGATCTTGTTGTTAACAACTTCTGGCGACGCCTTGAGCCCTAGCATGAGAGGAACGCTCGGCCCGTAAATGTCAGCGTCAAGCAGCCCCACCTTGGCGCCAGTTTTTGCAAGCGCAAGCGCAAGGTTGACTGAGACCGTTGTCTTGCCGACTCCACCCTTGCCGCTTGCAACTGCAATGATGTTCTTTACGCCAGGCAAGAGCTCGTCCATCGAAAGCGCCCTGCCCTCCATGACGCGGGCAGTGACTTTGAGCGCAAGATCTTTGACGCCCAAGCCTGCTATTGCAGAACGGACGTCTCGCTCGATGTCGCTGTTGAAGGGACATGCAGGAGTTGTGAGCTCTAGAGTAAATGCTACTTTGCCATCGTTTATCGACAGGTCCTTTATCATGCCCATTGACACAATGTCCTTGTGCAGCTCGGGATCTACTACTTTTTTCAGCGAGCTGAGAACTTGATCAACGGTTACCATTGTACAAAAATTTGTCCATACCGTATTTAAATCATCGGATTATTGAACAAAAAGTTAAGAGGGGAAAATTTTTCTCACATCTTGGAATCTTTTTCTCAGCGTCACTATGCTAATGTCGCCGGCGACTGCAACTTGTGCCTGGCTGACGTTCTCGTCTCCTTTCAGGCATGCAGCATATAGCACAGCTACAGCAAGAGCGTTTGGATCCTTGCCGTGCGAGATTGGGTCACTCTTTATCTTTGACAGCATTTCAAGTGCAGTCCTGTAGGTCTTTTCGCTCACCTTGGCCTTGTTTGCGATCCTTGCAAGGTACTTGTTGGAGTCAATCACAGGCAGCTGAAGATCCAGGTTTTGTACCAGAAGTCGATAGCACTTGCCGGCAAATATCGCGTCAGTGTTTGCGGCAATGGATATTTCTTCAAGCGTGCGAGGCACAGATAGGTCCCTACACGATGCATAGACCGCTGCTACTATAAGGGCTCGAATCGACCTTCCCTTGATTATCTTTTTGTCAAGCGCCTTTCTGTAGTTGTATGCAGCTTTTTCGATAAGCGTATCGCTCAGTGACAGTTTGTCCTTTATGGTGCTCAATATCGCAAATGCGTTCTTGAGATTACGGTGGTAACTGCGGTTGTTGCTAGAGATCTTGTTCCACCTGCGCATCCTCTGTACCTTGCTCCTTTGGTCTGCGCTAATTGCGACGCCGTTTGCGTCCACATTAGAGTATGATATGAACGTCGAAAGCCCCATGTCATGGAAGGCAAGTGAAGAGGGCATCCCTGTCCTGCTCTTGCTTTCAATGTCTTCGCCAGAGTACGACCTCCATTCTGGCCCCATCGATTCAATATTGTCGCGGACTACCATCCCGCAGGAAGAACAGATGGCTTCGCTTGTTTCCGAGTCAAAAATGATTGAAGTACTATCGCAAAGCGCGCATTTGTCGGTCTGTTCTGATGCAACTTTGTAACTCATGTTACAAGCGCAATTGGCAGGACTTCATTTAAGACCCATGTCTACATCGCGGGCTATAGTGTTACACTGTACTGCAAGTTGCTACATAACACTGTAGTATAACACACAGGCGTGCTCCTTAAACGTGATAATTCCCTCAAATTACCGTGCCATTGCTAGAAGATGCGCGGACTTCGATCACGCGCTCGTTCAGATTCGAGAACGACGTACTAAGAGTGCTCGATGAAGAAGCAGGAAGGATGGGTATTTCAGTGAACGCGCTGGTCGGAATCGTGCTTCGAAGATACGCCGAGTTTACCCGCTACCTGTCAAAGATAGACATGGTGGTCGTAAACCGCGAAGTACTGACCACGATTATGGAAGAGCTGGACGAAGATCAGCTGTATGAGCTTGGGTCAAAGCTTGGCGAAACAGTGCTGGCTGACACGGTCATATTCTGGCAAAAAGAAACAACCGAGCGCACTGTTCTGGAATACATTGAAAAGGTGATCTGTAGGTACGGTCATCTGGGCACGTACGACGAAAAGCAGATGTCGGGCGGCAGCATGGTGATGGTGATAAGGCATAGGCTGGGAAAAAAGGGATCGCGCTTTTTGGAGGGCTATTTGCAGTCGGGGCTGAAAAGCACCCTCAACATGAATGCCTCATTCGAGGTTACTGATTCGTCGGTCAAGTGCGAGCTTCCTGCCAGAAGATAGACCCCTTATAAGGCAAAAGTTCATAATGACCTCCCGATCAACTGTGCGTGTATTATGTTTGCCATAGTGCACATGAGCGACGTCGTCAGGATTCCTCCGAACAGGCTGACTCACTCACTCAAAGACGCAGCCATCCAGATACTAAAGGAGAAATACGAAAGCATGATCAGCCCAGACGTTGGCTATGTCATCATGATAACTGACGCGGACACTAGCTCGGTAGGCAAGCTGGTGGCTGGAGACGGCGCAACCTACCACAAGGTTACTTTCAAGGCGCTTACGTTCTACCCCAAGCTTCAAGAAATAGTCGAAGGCGAAGTGGTCGAGATCACTGACTTTGGTGCGTTTGTCAGGATAGGACCGACTGATGCTCTCTTGCACCTATCCCAGATCACCGACGACTACCTAAAGAGCGACGTCAAGCAGGGAGTAATTGTTGCCAACCAGACTGCAAGGTCACTAAAGATCGGATCAAAACTCCGCGCAAGGATAACCGCAGTAAGTCTAGGCAAGGGTGCAGGCATGGGCAAGATAGGCATCACCTGCAGGCAGCCATTCCTAGGAGCCGTTGAGTGGATCGCTGAAGAAATCAAGAAGGCCAAGGGCGGAGGCGACAAGGACAAGCAGGCTGCTGAAAAGCCAGCTGCAAAGAAGGGAGGAGACAAAAAGTAGTTGGCCAAGGAAAAGGCATGCAGAAAGTGCAAGACGGTTACTACAGGCAAGGTCTGTCCCAACTGCAAGTCAACTGATCTGAGCCCTGACTGGTCAGGCATCATATTGATCTTTGATCCGGCCAAGTCACAAGTTGCCAAGACACTTGACATCACAACACCCAACAAGTACGCATTAAAGGTCTCCTAGATTGCAGGGCCTGCAGACATTTCTCAACGTCCGGGAAATGCTTGCAAACTTTTTGCAGGAAGAC
>JBDZWB010000183.1:0-3823 GCA_040255975.1 Nitrosopumilales archaeon | reverse complement strand
GGGCAGCGCTCGTAATCACGATCATAATCCACGAAGCCGGCCATGGCATTGTAGCCCGCGTTTACAATGTCAGAGTCGACTCTACGGGCATTGTGCTTTTCCTTGGCCTGCCGATAGGCGCATTTGTCAACATTGAAAGAGACGAGTTGAACAGGACCACCCTGAAGCAAAAGAGCGCAGTCCTGACGGCTGGGCCGCTCAACAACATGATACTCGCAGGCGCGTCATTGGTTGGCCTAATGTTGATAGTTTCAACCCTTACCCCCCTACCACCAGATCCAAACGCCCCGCAGTTTGGCATCATGGTTGTCAACGTAAACGGTGGATCGGTTGCCGCATCGATAGGCATGGAGCCAGAGTCCGTGATCCAATATATCGGCAGCCAAGAGATCAGGACACTTGATGATCTGAGCACTCAGCTCAGGGCAAACCTTGGAAACACTATTGACATTACGTGGATCAACAGTGCGGGTGAAACGATAACCCGTCAAGCCACGCTACCAGCAGCTGTAGAGCCGGGCCAGGGAATTCTTGGAGTCGGTGTGACTTTGCTTTCGCCGGATCCACAGGCAGTCCTTGACAGATACCAGAGCGCGTTTAGCTCAAACCCGCTGGCACTTTTGCTGCCACCAACCATACAGCAAGGAGTGGTTCCATATTCTGACCTTATGGCACCAAAGTACGAGTCAACAGTTTTTGGCAGCCATGCAGTATATGCGCCCATAGCCAACATGCTGTTCTGGCTATGGTTCATCAACTTTAACGTCGGCATATTCAATGCACTTCCAATAGGTCCTCTTGATGGGGGTCAGATGTACGGGGCGCTCATCGAAAAGCGTGCCAGGTCTCAGTCAATAGCAAAGAACGCAAACATGCTACTAACAGCGGTCATGGTGGCAATAGTGGCGGCAGCAATTTTGCTGCCTTATGTTATTTGACAGCCGGGCGTTCAGCTATAGCGAACCAAACCAGATTACCTAGGATATGTCTGCATCTAGTAATGATACTAGGATTGCTATGATTAATCCGAATCATGTTGTCAGAAGTCATTCCGCAAATTCCTATTATTGAAGAACAGACGTGTCTGTCATGGAACGTGCAAAATACGGTTTCCTTCTTCTTGGAGCGGTGCTAGCAACAGGGGCATTCGTGGCGGTCCAGATGAATGCAGCAGCTGGCCAAGCAGGAGGAGGAGTAGTACCTCCAAACGCTACAGACACACAAGGGGATCCTTCGGCTGCAGGGAACTTTACCATTACGGAAAAGGGTCTTGGTAATGGAACTCTGCCAGCAAGTATACCCGTGGCCGTTGACACCGCTCAGTTGAAGATGCATATTGAAGCTGCCAAAAGCGCAGCACAGGCAAACGACACACAGGGTGCTATGAATCACATTGTCTTGGCACTGGAAGAGATTGAAATGATACTTGGTGGCAACACGACATCGACGGCCAATGCAACTGACACGACTATGGGCAATGCAACAATGACTGCAAGCAACAATACACAGAGCGGCCCTGGGACCATGATGCCATAACCTCCTCTTTTTTTCTTTTCTAGCTTCAGAATGAAAATCGTTATTGCACATATTGCAACCTTCGTGAATTGCATATTATCGGAGCCAATGCAATTCATGAACCGACACTATTAACAACATTTGCCATGAACCAAGTTAACAGCACCTCATAGCATTAGGCTTTTATAATGGAATTACAGATATAATCTTGGCTTATTACCAGTTTATGCCTTATCCTTTTGTTGTAGCCTCAAGGCATAACATTTCGGTATTGCCGGACGAATAGCAATGGGAGAATTGGAAAAGAACGAGAAGATTGGTGAAATAATAGCTCAAGAGCAGGCTGCACCTCAAAGAAGACCAAGGCCCGCGGACATTGATGGTCAGGTGACAAAAGTCACGACCGAGAACGAAGAGGCAGCGGGCAAGATAATACTGAAATCCATTCCTGCCGACTCGCAGATAACCCTCGTTAGATTTGAGGGCCCCAACATAGCACTTTATACAAAGAATGCAAAGTTTGCACTCACTGAATTAACTTACTACCTATCTTCACTTTCAAAGACTTTGAAAAAGAGGTTCATCATAAGGACCGACCCGTCTATCAGGCTGCCCGAAGACCAAACGAGGCAGGCCGTCGTAAAACTGCTGCCAAAGGACGTACAGGTATCTGCAGTCTTTTGCGACGATGCCACCGGAGAAGTGGTGCTCGAAGTAAGCAGGCCAGAGGCAATCGATCCAGCCATGATCGTGCAGATCGCCCAGTCGACAGGCTGGATAGCGCACACCAGACGCTCTCCCCACATACCTTCGTCAAGCATCAACATCATTCACTCGACGCTCAAGGGGTCGGCAAAGGAGAGGACTGACTTTTTGCAAAAGCTCGGCAAGCGCGTGTTTCGCGGACCACTTGTTGTCGGAAATGGCAATGGCAATGGAACCGCACACCAACAACAACAACAATCAGCGAGCGAGCCGGGCTATTCAAAGCCCCAGCCTTGGTCAACCAACAAGGAGGAAGTTATGCTGTTTTGCTTGGGAGGAGTCAAACAGGTCGGAAGGTCGTGCTTTATCGTAGTCACCCCTGAGAGCAAGGTCATGCTCGACTGTGGGATAAACCCCGGCGAAATGTCAGGGCTCGACGCGTACCCGCGGCTTGACTGGCTCAACTTTGATCTCGATGACCTTGATGCAGTGGTGATAGGTCACGCCCACATTGACCACCAAGGTTTTCTTCCAGCGCTATTCAAGTACGGCTACCGCGGTCCTGTCTACTGCACCGAGCCCACGCTACCGCTCATGACCCTGCTCCAGATGGACTCGGTCAAGATAGCAAACAGCAACGGCACGTACCTGCCTTATGAGGCAAGGGATGTCAACGAAGTGATCAAGCACTGCATCACCCTGCCATATGGAAAGCCGACCGACATTTCACCCGACATCACAATCACGCTCAATAACGCGGGCCACATAATGGGGAGTGCCACCGTGCACCTGAACATTTCTGGCGCGCACAACATACTCTATTCTGGCGACTACAAGTACGCCAAGACCCAGCTGCTTGACAGTGCGGTATCGCTTTACCCCAGAGTTGAAACGCTCATCACAGAGAGCACCTACGGAAATACGACGGACGTCATGCCAGACCAGCAGGTAGTGTACCGCACTTTTTCCGATTCTATTAACAAGACGCTGACAGAAGGAGGCAAAGTGCTGATCCCAGTGCCGGCTGTAGGCAGGGCGCAGGAGATAATGCTTGTGATGGCAAAGGAGATGAAGGAAGGAAGGCTCGTCGAGTCCCCGATATACATCGAGGGCATGATCTCAGAGGCAAGCGCGATCCACATGTCCTATGCTCACTACCTTGGAGCGGACGTTCGCAAGTCGGTCTCACAGGGCATCAACCCGTTCCAATCAGAATACTTTACAGTGATCAGCGGCGGCAAGCGCGAAGACGTGCTAAACGACGAAAATCCGGCCATAGTCATGGCCACATCAGGTATGCTCGAAGGCGGACCCTCTGTAGAGTATTTCAAAGAACTAGCACCAAACCCAAAGAACAAGATCATGTTCGTCTCGTACCAGATCAACGGCACGCTTGGCAGGCGCGTCCTTGATGGAACAATGTCAGAAGTCAGCATGATGGACAAGAGCGGCAAGGTCAAGGTGGTGCCGGTACGCTGCCAGACTCAAAAGATCGATGGCTTCTCGGGCCACAGCGACTTTAACCAGATAATGAATTTTGTGTCAAGGATCAAACCAAAGCGCGTTCTGGTCAACCACGGTGAAAGGAGCAAGTCTGAAAACG
>JBDZWB010000182.1:0-3864 GCA_040255975.1 Nitrosopumilales archaeon | reverse complement strand
ATAGAATCCTTGTTCAAAATCCGAATCCAGCGTGCTATCCTGCAAGTGTTCTCGCCACAGCCTCGTCCTCAACCCAATCGCTAGTTTTGTAGACGTTATGCCTAGGTTAAGTTCGCTTGAATCCTTAAAGCCATTCTTGTCAATGTTTGCTGAACCTACAGTGATCCATTTGTCGTCGACTATCATAACCTTAGAATGGACATAGATCTGTCTGCGCTTTGCAGCAACTGTGGGATGCTGTGATATCAGTGAATAGGTCATTACTCTTCCGTTCCCCGCCTTGCGCAGAGTTGCGAGATTATCATTGACGTCATTTACGCTCATCTTGGCAATCATGCTGCCTACAAAACCAGGAAGATTTGGTTCCATCGGGCAGACGATTATCACCTTAAGGCCTCGTTCTTCCTTCAACCGCTTTTCAAGCAGGTTGGTTGCAAATGAATTCTGAAATGGGAATTGGTTTTCGATGTATATGCTCTTTTTTGCTTTCCGAAACATTGCAGCATACCATGCCTGAATGCCCCCGTGCCGGTCAAGCTCATCCCATGTGCGAAGTGCAATAGCCTGCACATTTCCTCGGTTTCCCCTGACTGAATAGTTTGATCTTATCTTCAACCTTCTTGCTTGTTTTACATTTTTTGATTTTGAAAAAGCCCAACGTTGATGGAAATGATAAACAAGATCCCACACCACCGGCCCGCTCACCATGGCATGCACATCATGCCATGGCTCTGAATTTGCATCACGCAGTGGATTGCAGTAGTCATGACTACTTGTGTCCCATTTACCTCTTGACAAGTCGAGTCCGCCGCAAAATCCGACTTGGTTGTCCACCAATACTATTTTCTCGTGGTGAGCAGACGTAAGAGTGGGTGCACTACTGTCTATTCTTACCATCAAATTTTCTGATATCCCCTGCCGCTCTGCTATCTCGTTAATGACGTTCACTTCGTCTGCCCTCCCGTCAATTCCGCGCTCGTCTGCGCCGGGAAGAAGCCGCAAAACAAGCCGTGGCTCCCAGACGATTATCTTGACTTTAACACCTTCTCTTGCCTTTTCAACCAAGAGGTCCTGCAAAGGATATGCTTCGTGCTGATGTCCTGCGCTACTGTCTGGCCTATCAGAATTTCTCACAAACCTTAGCGCCGGGTCGAGATCATAGTTTGCGATGAAAACACAGATCTTTGACTGATGTATCTTTTCATACATCTGCCGGAAAGTTTCTTGCCCGTCTATGGTAAGGATGACATCGTTGCCATATGTCTGCTCCCCAAACCTTGTTCGCAACCTTGGTTGGGCTATGCTGCTGGCTATAGCCTGCCTCTTGATCACGTTTGATACAGCATTTTTTACGTTAAAACGGTTGTCATGGCTGGTAGCATGCATATCTCTGCAATCGAAATATTAGGGTAAACATGACTAAACATTGTTAAAGATAGCAAAAATACTCAATTATCAAAATTACTAAGTCGAAAGCGGGTTAATTCAGTAGTATTTTAAAATTCGTATTGTTTAATAGTGTGAATCGCGATAATACTATTACCTCATTATAGAAACATGCAAACAGCAATAATGTGTAACGTATGCAAATCCGGTCAGACGGTCACAGACCCGGAATCTGGTGAAGTCATTTGCAGGAATTGCGGTCTCGTGCTCTTTGACAAAACTCTGGAAAGCCGCCCAGAATGGCGCGCTTTTACAACAGAAGAAGCAAACGACAGGAGCAGGACTGGAATTCCAAGCTCACTGGCACGCCACGATATGGGTCTGTCTACGGTAATCGGTAGGGCAGACAAGGATGCAAGCGGGCGGGCGCTGGACGTAGCAATGCGCTCGACTATGGGAAGGCTCAGAGCTTGGGATTTTCGCTCGCAAGCTCATTCACCAACAGACAGGAACCTGCGTCAGGCATTTTCCGAGCTTGACAGGCTAAAGGACAAACTCGGCGTTTCAGATGCGGTGATCGAAAAGACCGCGTACATTTACAGAAAGGCACAGGAACGCGGGCTTGTCAGAGGAAGAACAATATCTGCAATGGTCGGTGCTGCGCTCTACATTGCGTGCAGGGAAACTGGCGCATCAAGGACGCTGAAGGACATTGCAGAAATCGGCAACATCAAGCGCAAGGACCTTGCAAGAATATACAGGCTCGTCGTCATGGAGCTCGACTTGAAGATTCCGATGATCGACCCGATGAAGTGCATCGTCAGGGTGGCAAATAGGGCCAACCTCAGCGAGCGCACAAAGCGTGTTGCCATGAGCATAATGAAAGACGTGGCCAAGAGTGGAATATCTGCCGGCAAGGATCCGATGGGACTTGCGGCATCGGTATTATATCTCGCATGCCTTAACACCGGCGAAAGCAGAACGCAAACAGACATTGCGGAAGCAGCCGGCGTTACCGAAGTGACCGTCAGAAACAGATACAAGAATCTAAAAAGTCAGCTGGACTTGAATTAGATTCTCCCCTTTTTTGATATTAGCTCGTTATAATTTAAGTAGCTAGTGGAAACACAAATGCCTAAATAACAAATTTTGCAATGTGATGTTGACAGTGGCAGAGCGGTTAACAACATCAGATGTTGGAACCATCAAAAGAAACGCTTTACGAATGTCGCTTATCGCCATTTCTTCTGTCTTTGTCTTTGAATTCGTTGCAGGCATCCTCACAAATAGCCTTGCTCTCATTACCGATGGCACCCATGCACTATTGGATGCTGTAGTCACCGCCATACTGATAATTGCAGTGACGCTCGCCCTCAAGCCGCGAGATGTTGACCATACCTATGGTCATGGTAAGATCGAAACAATCGGAGGCCTGATCGGTGGCATCGCACTCTTTGTAGTCGCCATTTTTTTTATCTATGAAGCTTCTATGCGGATTGTCTTAGCTGATCAGGCTCCCCTGGTCACTGCAGGCACACTAGGTTTTGCAGCAATCTTTTACACGCTTGCCGTTGATGGGTTCAGGATAACTGTATTGCGACGAGCAATGAACAGAACTGCAATGGGTGGGCAGTCTACTCTAAAGGCCGATCTTTATCATGCTTTCGCAGATCTTGCCTCCACCACGGTTGCTTTCACTGGGCTGTGGCTTGCCACAACCGGATTTGGCTATGGGGACTCTGCAGCGGCCATAATACTGGGAGGCTTTCTTGCATATTTGAGCAGCAGGTTCGCATACCAGAACGCGATGGAACTTACAGACGTAATATCGCCCAAGTTGGTCGCCACAGTTCAGCAGGCGGCAAACAGCACAGAAGGAGTACTTGAGTGCAGCGATGTCAAGATGCGTCGGGTTGGAAGAGACACTTTTGTCGAGGCCACGATCACAATGAGGTCAGACATAAGTTTTGAAAATGCACATGACATCAGCGCGCAGGTAGAGAGCAACATAGGCAAGAGCTTGTCTGGAGTCGGTCTAGACGTCAGGCCGAGAAATATCACGGTGCATTTCGAACCAAAGGATAGCGGGCTACCTCCAGAATCCATAATTGAAAACGCAGCTGGAAGAGTAAGCGGTGTCAGGGGTGTGCACAATGTTCTCGTATCAAAGATCGGGGGCACTGATTCTGTAGGCATATCACTTCACATCCAGGTCAACCGGACAGCGACGCTCAGCGAGGCGCATTCAATCGCCAATGCAGTTGAAGAAGCAATAAAGACACGGCTCAAAAGTGCCGACAGCATCACCGTTCACCTTGAACCACTGATGCCAGAAATCAGCGGTATCGAGCCTGTTGCAGATGGCGGCATGAAGGATTCGATAAGAGAGATCGTCGCTGGATCTAACGATGTAAGAAGAGTGGGCAAAATTGCCACCTACAAGGCAACAAATGTTCTAAAGATAGATGTTAATTGTGC
>JBDZWB010000181.1:0-3876 GCA_040255975.1 Nitrosopumilales archaeon | reverse complement strand
AACAAGATCTACAAGTTCCAGACCGCCTATCTCACGTCTTCCCTCATACGCGAGACTGTCAACTCGGTCCTCATAGAGCACGGCCACGAGGAATACCGGAACAAGCTTGCACGCCTCGGGCTGCCGTCGTCAGATATTGTAGAGATGCTCTCGGCTGAGGGTACAACTGTGGACGGCGTAATGGCAAGGGCCGCCGGCTCGGTCTTCTCCGAGTATCTCGTGTTCAATACGCTTCCAAAGGACATTGCAGACATGCATCTTGCAGGCGAGATAAACATCTCTAACGCTGGCGTTTGGGGTATGCTTCCAGATACGATCTTTCTAGACCTATCCGAGCTAGAAGACGGTCTTGACTTGAAGGGTCACCTTCTGGGCGTGACACGCATTCCTACGATAAAGGGCTCGGACGACGCGATGGCCGCGCTGCCTGCGCTGGTGTCGCTCCTGTCAAGGGAAGCATCGTCTGAAGTCGTACTTGAAGGCATTGTGCCTGCACTGCTAAAGAACGTCAAGGATCCTGAAGACATTTCATCGCGCTTTGCAAGGGCACTGACTGCTTCGTCTGCAGCTCCTTCGCATTCCGCTGGCATGCCGATAACAACGATTGCTGTACCCGAGCTAGACTCGCGCCAGCTGAATGCGCTGCTTGACGGCTACAAAAAATATGTTGATACAACGCCAGTGCCAAGGATCGGCCTTGCCATAACGGGCAGGTCGAAGGACAGCCTTGAACACGTTGCCGCGATAGTGCGCAGCGGAGGAATCATTTCGATAGGCAGCGGCGTGCGGGCAAGCAGCGGCATCCGCAAGGCAGGCAAAGGCGCAGCGGCAATGTCACTCCATTCGCTTTCGATAAACTTACCGCGGCTGGCATACGAATCAAATAAGGACGAAACATATTTCCGAGCAAAGCTTGCGCTCATGATCAAGCCGTCGCTTGCCGCAATGGCGATGCGCAAAAAAACTATAGTCGGCTATGTCAAGAAGGGGCTAATGCCATCGCTTGCAAGTGCGACCCAGTCGATGCAGCGCGGCTCGTCTGCAATAGTGGTTAACCTTACAGGCGCAAGGGAGTCGGTCCACAACATCCTCGGTGAGGCTTCGGGCGATGTACTGCAGAAGGTTCTTAAAACAGCCGTAGAGGTGGCGACCACGCAGGGCAAGCAGCTTGGAGAAGAAGGGGCCGGTGTCTCAATGGTTGCAGATGACAGCGGTACGAGGTTTGCCAGCCTCGACTCTGAGAAGTATGGTAAGGTCTCACTGCTGCAATCCCAAAATACTACCAATTATTCCCAGGGAATGACGCTAAATGGCAGAGAGATCCTCTCAGACAGAGCTGCAATTCAAGAATGCATGGCAATAGACAAGCTGCTGAACGGTGGCTTTGCAGCCAGCTTAGATGTCACTGACCTGGCAGCCGCCGATATGAAGAGCGCATTGGAAGCTGCGACAGAGTTGTCGTTCCTCCGCCCACGCATCAGGCTCGCAGTGTGCGCTACCTGCGGCAGGCGATCAAAAGCTGTTGCGGACAAGTGCGAGCATTGCAAGTCGCCGCACAAGCTGCCCGTGTATTCGTAATCGCAGCTGCAGCAGCCGCCGCGCCGCATCATCATTCTTTTTTAGAATTATGATGATGCAGGCAGGTTGCCGACGTTTGCAGATTTTGTAATTGCAGAATTTTCTTTTCATTTATTGGAAATATTATACTGCTGCATTCGGATTTCAGCCGAGTTTTTACTTTATTATCGGAAGGGTACACTTCCACTGATTAATCGGTGCACTTCTTTATCTAAAAGATATAAGTACTAGTGGCTTATGGTATAGTGCGGGATGGCGGGAGTTACTGAATTTAATAATAATTCCAAAGAACTAATCGCTCAGATAAGGAAACGCGATGGACGCATCGTAAACTTTGAACAGTCAAAAATTTCCAACGCAATATACAAGGCGCTGGTAGCAACTGGCAAGCCCGATTACCCACTGGCAGAAAGGCTAGCTGCAAGGGTAGTCCAGAAAATGGTTCAGGGCGAAAAGACGGTTGTTCCAAGTGTAGAAGACGTGCAGGACATGGTAGAGTCGATACTGATAGAGGAAGGGTTGTCGGAGACGGCAAAGTCCTACATACTCTACAGGCATGAGAGGCGCAAGCTGAGAGACGAAAAGATGAAAGTCCTCAACAAGAAGGACCTTGACGAGGTGGACAAGGCGTTCGACCTCAACTCGCTGAGAGTGCTTGCGGCCCGCTACCTGCTGAGGGACGGCAACAACGAGATAATCGAGGGTCCCAAGCAGATGTTCGAGCGCGTCGCGGCGCTGGTAGCCATAGCCGACATCATGCATGATCCAGCGGTGTTTAACCTTGCAGGAGGCCACACGCAGAGCATCGAAGAAGCCGAGCGCTACTATGCAAAACTTGACGATTTTGACAACAAGCTGCACATTGGCCAGTACTACCTTAACAAGTATCACTTTGAAGCTATAATTCGCCACTACATCCACTGCGCGCAGCAGGGTCAGATGAAAGTCAGCTTCAAGGATCTGCTCAGGCTCGTCGCAGAAGGCAAGATGGCACAGTATGAAGAGCAGATCGTTGCATACTACAACCTTATGGTGTCGCGCGACTTTTTACCCAACACACCGACGCTGATGAACGCCGGTGCAAGGCTTGGGCAACTGTCGGCGTGCTTTGTGCTCAGCATGCCAGACGATATGGCAGGCATCATGAAGTCGTCAACAGACGCAGCAATGATCTTCAAGTCAGGCGGCGGAGTCGGCATCAACTATTCCGACCTGCGGCCGGAAGGCGACATTGTCGCGTCGACATCTGGAGTAGCGTCAGGTCCGGTCTCCTTCATGAACATCATTGACACAATTACCAACGTAGTCAAGCAGGGAGGCAAGCGCAGGGGAGCCAACATGGGCATACTCGAAGCATGGCACCCTGACATTGAAAAATTCGTGACTGCCAAGACAAAGCCTGGTGTCTTTGAGAACTTTAACGTCTCTGTCGGAATCTGGGAAGATTTCTGGCAAGCACTGGTGAACAAGGAAGGCAACCACAAGTACACATTGCGCAGCCCGAGGTCAAGAGAACCCATGAGGCAGATAGACGCACAGCAGCTCGTTGACCTGATCGCATTGAGCGCATGGAAGAGCGCCGAGCCTGGAGTGATATTCTTTGACAATATCAACAAGTACAACCCAATGATAAACGCAAGGCAGGGTCCGCTCCGAGCCACGAACCCATGCGGCGAGCAGTCGCTGTATCCGTACGAGTCATGCAACCTAGGCTCGATAAACTTGGCCAACTTTGTCAAGCGCAAGGCAGACGGCGCGTACGAATTTGACTGGCAGCGCTACGAGCAGGCAATCAGGCTAGCCACAAGGTTCCTTGACAACATCATTGACATGAACAAATATCCAGTTGACGAGATCAAGGTCGCCACGAAAGAAACAAGGAGGATTGGCCTTGGCATCATGGGCATAGCCGATCTGCTGTTTCTGCTAAAGACTCCGTACAACTCGAAGGACGGCTATGAATTTATGAACAAGCTCGCAGAGGCGGTGTCGTACATCAGCATGGAAGAGAGCGTGGCGATTGCAAAGGCTCGCGGTCCGTTCCCGATGTTCAAGGACAGCGACTATGTCAAGGGTCGCATCCCTGTAGCAGGATATTATGAGCTGCCAAAGGAGACACACACGTACGATTGGGATACGCTTATTGAAAAGATAAAGAAACATGGCATCCGCAACTCGTGGACGTCGACGATCGCACCGACAGGCACGCTGTCAATGATCGCCGACACTGCAAACGGAGTAGAGCCAGTGTTTGCGCTTGTATATGAAAAGCGTGTGACTGTGGGCAGGTTCTTTTAC
>JBDZWB010000180.1:0-3877 GCA_040255975.1 Nitrosopumilales archaeon | reverse complement strand
AGTGGAGGTGACCCTAGCGCGGTCTTGCCAGGCAATACAAATACTGCCTTTGAAGAAACTCCCCTTCTGCCAGAAGAGGAACAACAACTGGCCGACTTTGTATCGCTAGTCTTGGGGGACACTGAAGTCACGTGGAATGATATTTTTGCCGAGGAAGGTCTTGGTGATTATCCCGAGCCGACACTTGTTTTATTCTCTGGAGCAGTGGATTCGGAATGCGGATTTGCTCAATCTGCAATGGGTCCATTCTATTGCCCTTCAGATGAACGAGTGTACATTGATCTGATCTTTTATAGAGACTTAAGGGATAGATTTGGCGCACCCGGTGATTTTGCTCAGGCATATGTAATTGCACATGAAGTGGGACACCATATACAGAACCAGCTAGGCATAATGGATGAAGTGCAGAATGCACAACAGCAAAGTTTCAGCCAAGCTGAAGCCAACAGGCTCTCTGTCATGCTGGAGCTGCAGGCCGACTGCCTTGCTGGAGTCTGGGCGTACAACACCGAACAAGCAAGAGACGTTCTTGAACAAGGAGATGTACAAGAAGGCCTTAATGCAGCCAGCAGCATTGGGGACGACAGGCTGCAGATGGAATCACAAGGGAGGGTGACGCCTGACTCTTTTACACACGGCAGCTCTGCGCAGCGGGTAAGCTGGTTTGAAACTGGGCTGGAATCAGGCAACATCAATTCCTGCGACACATTTGACGCTCTTGGCTAGCGTGGAAATTGTGTTAAAATTAGTACAAAGCCCGAAATATGCCCAAAGATTATAAGCATTATAAGGGAAATTTACATTGAATGAAAATTGCGCTACTCTTCGCAGGAGTTCTGGTCCTGTCGGTTCTAGCATTAAGCTTCCGCCCGGCCATGGCACACGAAGAGATGATAAGGGGAGACATCAGCATCGTCGGCGGATGGGTGAACGAGCCTCCGCTTGTAGGACAGTTCAACGGCATCGTCCTCGAGATCACTCGCGTGTCAGATGGCCAACCCATTAGCAATGCGCTGGCACAGGTTGATGTCAGTGTCAAAAAGGGAACCCCGACCAAGTCGCTCGACTTCACGCCGACGGAGGAACCCGGCGTTTACACTGCAGACATTCTTCCTACCCAGACTGGGCAATACGCAGTTGTCCTGAGGGGAACAATTGCAGGGCAAGCCATTGACGGTCAGATCGAAATAGAGGATGTGGGAGACACGGCGACCTTTGCATTCCCTCCATCTAGTACAAACGGCGGGATATCTGAAGAATTGATAGCGCAGCTGCAGACTGTGATCACGGACCTGTCTGCTCAGGTGGATGAAGCTAACATTGCAGCCGAAGAAGCCAAGACAGCCGCAGCGAGCGCCACCGAATCGTCAGCAGACCTAAAGTTGGCTGCTGACAGAGCCTACCTGTTTGGAATGGTGGGAGTGGGAGTCGGCGTCGCCGGCATCGCTATTGGAGTCGCCGCCCTCCGCAGGGAAAAAATCTAGCGCCTGAACTTGCGAGCAAATATCAGCGAACCAGCCATCGTGGCTGCTACCACTGCGCCGATGATGCCTGCAGGAAATTCTGGAACTACCGTCACTGCAAATTCCACTTCTTCTTCAGTAGGTATGGGAGGTGCAATGCCCGTGGCTCCAAGGAAGATCTGGATGGTGTAATCGCCTTCCTCTTGGAAGGTGTATGGGACTGTTATGGTGCCCTCCACATTGTGTATCAGCACTTGGCCTGTCTGTTGCGCAGCACTAAAGACTTGGGTTCCATCTTTCAATATTCTAAAATCATAGTCTTGATGTTCATGAAGCGTATTTGTGCCAGGATTGAAGAAGCTTACTCTGAAAGATGCACTTCTGTTTTCGTTCCACGTCGGTTCGACCATGATGTCCAGAGTGCCCTTGCTTGTTGTATCTCTCATGCCACCCTCTTGAGCAAAGGCGATGGGAGCGAAGCTTAAAACTGTTGCCAGCAACAGCGCTGTCAGAAAAATGCTGCTTGCCATTGCAATTATTTAGCCTACTGCCTAAATAAATTGTTGCTATTGTGCCTAATGGCAAATACAGTCGCGCCTAGGATGACCGCTATTAGCACAAATACCCCAGCAGGGAACTCGGGCGTCACTTGTATCGGCACGGCAACACTTTCGCCCAGACCTTCGATATCGCCTATCCTTATCTCGTAGGATCCTGTCTCTTCAAACGTAAATTCCTGCCGGGTGGCAGTCTGGTCGCGCCGAAGTACCTCCTGCTCTTCGCCATCATAAATCGAAAAGTCGTACAGCACGTCTTCTATCTCCTCCCTCGTCTCTGGCTCGATAAAGCGTATATCAAACGCATGGGCACTGCCAATTTCCGCGGCTGTCCATGTTATCTCGACCGTGAATGTTCCCTCATCACTTGAAGCCTCAAGCACAACTTGCTCCTGAGCAAATGCCTGACCCGTAGCAGTAAAAAGGCTTGATAACACCAAAAGGGCAAGAATCGTGCTATGCAAACGATCTGATGAAAAGGCGATGCCAATAATAATCTATTGTACCTTTACTGTAATATTGCTGTCCTGCTTTTGGCCATCTGCGTCGGTGACTGTCAGCTGGGCGGTGTACGTGCCGGGAGAATCAAAACTGCGCGTCGCGTTCTGGGTAGTCAGGACGACTCCATCACTGAACTTCCACTCGAACTTGTACGGCTCCTTACCGCCCTTTGCGTCCGAGTAAAAGAACCCTTCCTCCCCTACCGCTAACATAGACTTGTAGTGCGCGCCAGTCCTGAGGTTTTCATTATAACTCTGTAGAAATGATGGGTTGAACCAAGGGTTTTCGTCGCCATATACCACTTCCCTCTGCTGTATGCCCTGCGGCTGTAGCAGTGCCAGAGTAATTCCAACTCCTGCCGCAACTCCGATTCCGGCAAATATTATGGCCCACTTTGTGCCTTTGGCTAAAGCCACCAAGGTATCTTATGATAGAATGTTCCGGATTTATATAATGTGCTAAAAAAGAAAGAAGAAAAGGAAGGCGGTTAAGCTCTTCCAAAGAACCCTGTTCCGTTTCTTGCGAACCTAGTGTAGCCAATGATTCCTGCGATTGTTGCTGCAAGTATTGCTGCAATTACCGGGAATTCAGGAACTACAAAGCCCGCCATAACCGTCACAGTGGTGTCTTCTTCAGGGACTGTGAACGAGATTGTGGTTGACGTTTCATCCTCGCTTACCACTTGATGCGGGATTGTCTCTGTTCCGACCTGCACTGCGTTGATTTCGTCAATCATGTCCTTTGGCAGCGTCACTTCGACTGCTCCTCCACCGTCAAATTCAATTTCTACCGATTGGCCTGCATTGATCGTAGCTGCTGTTGCCGCTGCATCGCCAGATCCGCTTACCTCATAATCATTGCCGTCAATTGATGCAGTTATTGCAAATGGTGTTGGTTCTGTTCCGCCATTGGTTGTGTTGTCACCGTTACCGCCATTGCCTGTTCCAGCTGCTACAATTACTGTTCCAACCATGTTTGGATGGAGTCCGCAATAGTATGGGAACTCGCCTGCTTCAGTAAATGTGTGGCTGAAAGTCTGTTGTGGAGCCAGCAGGGGGTTAAAGCCCGGCGAAGAGTCGAAATTGCCGTCCGGTGCACCCGCGGTGCCCGATGTGACAGTGTGCGGCGTCGAGTCTCTGTTGGTCCATGTTACAGTGTCTCCGACGTTGGCGTTGATTGGGTTTGGCGAAAATGCATCGGTGGTCAGGCTTGACGATCCTGACTTTACGTCTGCTGCTATTTCAGCTGCGAAGGCCGGCGTGAGTGTCGATATTGGTGCTAGCACTGCAGCAATTGCTGCTACCAGCCCGACAGCGACTGCAATTCTAGAGTTCATTGGCTAAGGACAAGATTTTA
>JBDZWB010000179.1:0-3889 GCA_040255975.1 Nitrosopumilales archaeon | reverse complement strand
AAGAAAAAGAGGTGTCAGGATAAGAATCATTACAGAAGTGACTTCAGACAATCTTGAATATAGCCGAGATTTGGCGGAACTGTGTGATCTCTGTCATCTGGATGGGATCAAGGCCAATTTTGGAGTGAGTGAATTTGAATATCTTGCGACAGGTGCGCTCAGCCTGTCGCAACCGATTTCCAAACTCATCTATAGCAATGCAAAGGAGATGGTAGAGCAGCAAGAATATGTGTTCGAATCGTTCTGGAATAGAGCTGTGCCTGCCAAGATCCGGATCAGTGAAATAAAGGAAGGCAGAGGCAGCCCCATAACTGAAATCATCGAAAATCCTGAAAGATCACTCGCACTAGGGGTAGATCTGATGGAAAATGCAAAGGAAGAAGTATTGGTAATGCTATCGACTCCGAATGCCTTTTGGCGCGCCATCAAGATGGGCCGCATTGACATTTATCGAGAAATAATTGCAAATCGAGTCCGGCTCAGAATGCTCGTCCCTGATAACCCAGAGGTCCAGCAGGCGGTAAGCGACATCAGATCACAGACCTCCAACATCGAGTTTGGCTACCTTGACAAGAGTCTTCAAACAGGCATGTCTCTTCTTCTAGTCGACAGAAAAGAACTGATTGTTTGGGAGACAAAGGATGATACAAAAGAAGACCCATATCATGCGATGGGCAGAGCTACCTATTCCAACAGCAAATCCCTAGTACTCTCGCTTTACCATATATATGAAATAGTCTGGAAGCAGACAGAACTTTATGAAAACATCAAGATACACAACCGGATGCAGAGTGAGTTTGTAAATATTGCAGCACACGAAATCAGAACACCTGTTCAGCCGATTCTTGGCATGGCAGATTTGATCGAAGCACAGTTCAACGGTGAAGACAAAGTAATGGTTACAAAGGAAGATCTAGCACTCATAATCCGAAACGCTCGGCGTCTCGAACGCCTGACTTCTGACATTCTGGAAGTGACACGAATAGAGAGTGGCTCTATCAAACTTAACCGGGAACAACTTGACCTGAACGTAAAGATCCAAAATGTCGCAAGGGACACAAAGGAAAGCATACCTGCAGAAGTGCATCTGCATGTCGAAACGGCACCAGAACCTCTGTTGGTTGAAGCAGACAAGTCTAGGATGTACGAAGTGGTTGCCAATCTGCTAAGCAATGCGGTCAAGTTCACAAATAAGGGTAGTATAGTTATCAGAACGGAACGGAAGATACAGGGCGGTAAGCATTATGCTTTGACAACAGTAAGGGACGCGGGAACCGGCATCGACCCTGAAATCATGCCCCGGCTGTTCACAAAGTTTGCAAGCAAGTCAGATCACGGAACCGGCCTTGGGCTGTTTATAGCCAGGAGCATAGTCGAGGCGCATGGCGGCTCGATATGGGGTGAGAACAATGCCGAGGGTGGCGCAACCTTTTCTTTCATGCTTCCAATGATAGACTAGAGGCCTGCACTCTCAATCAGGCTGATCAGCTGATCATACTGTTCTATGAACAATTTGCCCTTGGTTGTTATGGCGACCAGTCCGCTCACGCGGTGGATCATGCCTTTTTCTTCCAGCTCGTCAAAGTGATTCATCATCTTGTCATAGGATAGCCTGGTGGAGTGCTGCACATGCGTGGGTCTTGCCACTTCGTTGTGCGCTGTGTCTTCCTCGATCGCACAGAGGATTTCATAGAAAAGCTGCAGTTTATGTCGCTTTTCTTGCCTCAACCTCTATCCTCCTCTTTGAAGTCACGCTGTGCATGATGTAGGCAAATAGCGCGAGTCCTGCTATCCTTGCGGCGGCCGATCCGATGAAGGCGATGACGCTATTGTCAAAATAGGCGAGGATCAGCGAATACTGTTCGATCAACAAAAGTGCAAACGCTGCCGGAACATACAGCATCTTGAGGTTGGCCGCCTTTACAAGCGAAGCTATCGTACTTTTGAATACATATGCAATTACCGCCATGTTGAATACCCTTAAGTAAAAGCTGAGATCCGCAAGCCCTGCGTAGTTAAAGTAGGGCGCCACTGCCAGCGATAGGGTTGGCACCACGAACGGGATTACGACCATTGTGAGGGGAAGCATGGTAACAAGCACGTCCCTTGGCTGGACTCTCCTACCAGAGCCGCTTGACTCAGAGTTCTTGTAATAATATGAAAGTGCGATGAGCGCAAATGCCTCTGACTGGAGAGTCATCTGGATCCAAAAGAAAGCTGGGTACAACAGCGGATCAGTCTTGTACATTAGGCTGGCCGCTTCGAATATGAACGACGCCCCGAGGAAGGCAAAGCCTGCTGGAAGGCCAAGAAGGTAGCCAAACCCAGAAAAAGTGTATGACTTGAAGAAATAGCGTGAAATCATTAATGACAGCGATACTGAAATCGCAGTAATTGTGACTGCTAGTGCTGGAGCAATTGCTGGGCTTACAAGTACGAACGGGTTGAGCACGTTCGGATCCAGCGCTACCATGCTGTCATTTAGTGTCCGCGCAAGATAAGGCTTGCTCTCCTGAAGGGAGTGGCCGGATTCGATTCATTATTATTTTCCAATAACGATAATTGAGGCATTGTCATCATATGAAACGCTATCCGGACATGCCACGCCAGAAGGGACCAAGAAATACATGCAGTACGGTGTCTCCAGGGGGAGGCCGGAAGCACACTTCAAGTCGTTTGACGGCCTTCATCTGTCTAGCATAGGGATGGGGACTTATCTTGGCCAGCCTACGCAAGAAGATGACTTGGCAGTTGAAAATGCAGTTTATCAGTCTGTCAAGTCCGGTGCAGTGAACGTGATCGATACTGCGATTAACTATCGTGCTATGAAGTCGGAAAAGAGCATCGGAAAGGCCCTCTTGCGGCTTGTAAGGGATGGCGTGATTTCAAGAGATCAGGTCTTCGTATCCACAAAGAACGGCTATATCACAAACGACGGTGACTATCCGAACGTCGACGTAATGGAATACATCCACAGGATGTACATCCAGACAGAAGTCATGACGGCTGACGATATCAGCTCTGGCTACAACGTCATTAGTCCAAACTACCTTGCGAAGTGCATCGACAAGTCACTCATGAACATGCACCTTTCCACCATTGATCTTGTCTACATCCATAATGCGTTTGAAAGCTGGAATCAAGACGTCAGCAGGCAGCAGTTCATGGAAATGCTTGGCAAAGCTTTCGAAGTTTACGAGAAATATCGTGAACAGAACAAGATCCGCTACTACGGCATGGCTACATGGACATGTTTCAGAGTGCCCTCAGACGATCACGAATATTTGTCATTAGAAGATGTAGTCAGAGTAGCCGAAAACATTGGAGGCAAGAATCATGGTTTCCGTTTCATCCAACTACCCTACAACCTTGCGTACAGCGAAGCGCTTCTACTTCGCAACCAGTCAGCAGGACATGATAAGAATTTCACAATTCTTGAAGCAGCCGCCAAATTGAATGTGGGCGTGTTCACTAGCATACCACTGTTCCAGGGTCGCCTATTGGGTGCGCAGATACCTGATTATGGTGGTCTAGACGACTCTGTCGCCAAACTCGTACAAATTATAAGATCAAGTCCGTCAGTCATCGCTCCTCTGATCGGTCAGAAAAAAATCGAACATGTCGAACAGAATCTTAAGATCGCAAATGTTCCGCCACTTTCACCTGAAGAGTTCAAACAAGCAGTCAAGGTGCTCACTAGCCAGCAACTATAAAAAATCTTAAAACACTTCATTGCATGATGGAGACCACCGACATCAAGAAATTTCAGGACAGGACGCCAGACGCTGTTAGAGTGCTTGCGTTTTTTAAAGCCAAACAAGGCAAGGGTAAAGAGCTTGAACAGGTACTGAAAACACTGATTGCGCCCACGAGGAGTGAGCTAGGCAAC
>JBDZWB010000178.1:0-3896 GCA_040255975.1 Nitrosopumilales archaeon | reverse complement strand
TTTCATCCCGCAATATTGCAGCTCTTTTGCAAAGCTGATGTGAGAGTCAGAACATCGGTAGATCAACTTGCTATCTGTCGGACGGTCGGAATAATATCTTTTGAGCCTTTAGACGGTCATTGCTGATGGAAATACATGAGCATGCTTGTAGGTGAAGGAAATTATTTCTTTGAGCCAGCTAGCTCTTTTTCGTCAAATTCGCTGTGACCAGTCTGCATGGTATGCAGGTCCCTATCGTATTTGAATGCAAATGTAGCGCCACAGGTGCGGCAAGTATACCACTTTAGCTTTTCCCGATCAACCGGCAAAATAAACGTGGTGAGTCCTAGAAGTTTCATATTTAATAATGGCGCATGTTAGTTAAGTAACAAGATTCTAGAAACCTCACACGAAATCGACTTTTGACTGTCCAAAGGGGAAAAAGAAGGATTTACTTCTTGGCTCCAAGCGTCCTGTTCTTCAGCCTCATCTGGCTGCCGTGGCATTTCCTGCACCTCGAAGCCGAGATGGGGTTCTTGCCACCACATTTGAAGCATATCTTGAAGAACAGCCTGCGCTGCTGCGCAATCTGCTTTTTCGCTGCGTCGGTAATTGGCATTTACACATGATGCGAAGGAGGGCTCTTTTGTATGTTTCTACTATCTAAAGATTGAGCAGAACCCCCTTATTGGGTCTTGGGGATCCGCCTGGCTGTCAAACGGAATCGTAGGGCAGACAACGTAGGGGAAAAAGTAGAACGCAAAGACCAGCACAAGAAGTACCAATCCGCCTACGACAAGAAAGTACGATATAGGGACCATATCCAGTTATGCTCAAGGCAGCGATAAAAAAAGCTGTTGATGGGCTATAAAAGAACTAGTTCTACTGAAAATGCCGGAAACTCGCATGTATTGCTATTCTGCAAACACGTAGAGCACAACTAGGTCTTCTTTATTGCCATAGAACTTGTGGTGCATCCCGGTCGGCACGAATATTATTGAGCCCTTTCTCACACTTTTCTTGCTTTTTCCAAGCTCCATAAAACCACTGCCCTCTATGACGTAATACAGCTCGTCTGCGGAATGGGGCTCCTGCGTATCCTTCTCGCCAGGATGGAGTACGATTATACCAGCTTCCAGGTCTCGTACTTTCAGGAAATCGAGAAAATATCCTCCTTCTTTTTCCAACTGTCTTACAAGATCCTGAAGCTCGAACGTTCTTTCCCCTGTCATCTGTGCTTGCTCCTGTCGACCACAGACTGCACTAGCTTCATCAGTGACGCGTGCGTTTCTTCGTCGTGCTTACGCATGTAATAGTAGAGCTCCTCGGTGGCGGCATGGTAATCTATTCCTAGATTTTGGGCAAGCCCGAGTGCGATGTGTGACATGAAAAGCTTACGGAGCAAAATGTCTGTTCCATAATTTGCGGCGTCTGACAGCAGTTCGTCAAGCGAGTTTTTGAACTGCGAGTCGATGTACCTGTCCTTTGCCTCCCGCGTCTTTATGGAAAAGGTCACTCCCATCATCCTCTGCTTCATGTGTATGTTCTCAACCATCTCAATGAACTTATCGTTGAGCTCGGGCTTGGCAAGCAGCACCTCGGTCAGCAGATCCGCTGCATCTGTTTCGCTCAGGCTCATTCGACGGACAAGTGTAAAGAGCACATGGCACGCCGCGCATCCGCTGTCCCTGATTCTTGAAGGGTCGCCTGTCACTGCAGCAACCTCGTAAGCGATTATCTGCTCTGCAGCACCTTCTTTCTCTGCATCCAAATCATCTAAAAATTGACGTAGGCTTGCTAAAAAGAGTTTAGAAAAAAGAAAGGGGGAAGGGAGAGCCCGTCTAGCTCATGCGGAATATGACCTGCACGGTCATCGAGATCTCTTGCTGGCCCGGAAGTATTGGAGTCGAGGAGGCTCCGTCTGCCACTGAGAACTCTTTGTAGAAGTACGGGAAGTAGATGTCGTTCAGGTTGATTGACTTGACTCCCGTGATCTCCATGTTGACCGCTTCGGCTGCCTTGTCTGCACGGCTTCTTGCGTTGGCGATTGCGTCAGCAATCAGGCTCTCGCGTATCTCTTCCTGCCTCTCGCTGGAGACAAAGAAGTATGCACCGTTCACGTTGGTAGCTCCTGCTGCGACCGCTTCGTCAATCACCTCTCCAACGTTCTCGTCAGCTTCCAGAGTCACCGTCACGCTGTTGGATGCTGCATAGCCTGTGATCTCGCTCTTTGGAGCGCATTCGGGGGGCTGCGGGTAGATCTCGATGCATGGCGGAGACCTCCACTCGTACACTGGCCACACGTTGTACCAGCTGGTGCCTATCTGGTCTTCAGCAATGCCGAGGTCTCTGAGAGCCGCAAGTACCTTTTCCATCAGCTCTGCATTTGCAGCTGCAGCTTCTTCTGCTGTCTCGCCGCGCGTCTCAACTCCGATTGTCACGGAAACTTTGTCTGGTGTGACTTTCACTGTTGCCGTGCCTGAGGTTGAAACTACTGACTGAACTACGTCTTCTATTTCCTGCTCACAGACTTCGGCGCCAGTTTCACATTCCAAGTCCACCGGCATCGGATCATCCGAATTCTGTGCCTGCGCACTTAGCATTTGGCCGCCAACTATGCTGGCTGCCACCATGCTGATTGCAAGTATGCCTGCAATCAAGGCAAACATGCGTCTGCTTGTCTTCTGGTCTGACATTTTCGGACTTCTTTACTATGCCGGTATAGGTAAGCCTAGGTTTCAGAACGGTGCTTGGCAGGTTGTTCGCCGTTCCAGAACGGCATCATTATGACTGTCTTGTCCAAAAGTAATTTATGAACGTCATAATGTTATGATATTTACAATTTCATATACATGGAATTAAATAAATATCAAACAAAGATCGAATTATTATTGGGTTGAAACATCGGCACCAGTCGACATTCTAGAGCAAAAAGTGGAACGATCAAGGCGTTCCAAATCGTAGAACAGCGCACACTGCTGTTCTAAACCATAGAATTAAGATTCAAACATTGTATAATAATCGCAAATAAGGGTGCGGGATAGTTCATGGCAAGAAATTCCATGTTTGGCATGGCCGGCATAGGCATAGCGGCAGCGATAGGCTTTGTGTTTGTACTGAGTTCGCTTGGAACCAGTCTGACTCCACCAGACGTCGGCAACCCTAGCGTGTTTGAGATCGCGGCCCCATTGGGACTCAATTCTACGCAAGAGTTAAAGAAGTTCTCCACGGTCGACGAGCTCAAAGCTTTCCTCATTGCTCTTGAGGCAAACAGAGGTCAGTTTAACGAAGAAACATTCTTTGGAAATGGAGATGTGGCCTTTGCTAGAACAGGGCCCGCGCCTACATCCGACGTATTGGTTGATCCGGCTGGCCAGATGAGCGCATTTACGCAGGACTCTGCAGGCAGCGAGCTAGCGGTGACAATTTTGGACCAGGACTACTCGACAACCAACGTGCAGGTGCAGGGAGTCGACGAGCCGGACTTTTTGAAGAACGACGACAGGTACATCTACATACTGTCAGGTGAAAGGGTGACAATAGTCGACGCGGTCCCTGCAGAAAATGCGACGATCGCAACAAAGATAGCGCTTGACATACAGGAGGGCCAATACCTGCAGAATATGTTCCTGAACAATGACACTCTCGTGATATTCTATCAAGAATACAGTCCTGATTATATCATACAGGAATACGACTTTGCTCCGCAGGAAGTGTACCAATCAAAGACCCATGCGATGATCCTTGATATTTCCGATAGGGAAAACCCGAGAGTCATCAACGACTATGAAGTATTGGGCAACTACAACAATGCAAGAATGATCGGAAGTCAAGTATATCTGGTTACTACAAGTAACCTCTACGATTATCGTCACCCGATTGTGCCGCTTGTAAGCGAGGCAGGAACTACAATTGCA
>JBDZWB010000177.1:0-3909 GCA_040255975.1 Nitrosopumilales archaeon | reverse complement strand
CAAGTCGATCACGCTATCAAAATCGTCGGCGATCTATTTCCTGTTAATATTCACACCTATCGCCGTTGCGCTAGAGTTCGCGCATGTGGACCACATCGTCATATTCGTAGTGGCTGCAATAGCCCTCATTCCTCTGGCAAAGCTGATCGGTGATTCTACAGAGCACCTCGCCACCCATTATGGCGCCACCGCCGGGTCGCTTTTGAATGTCACGTTTGGCAACGCCGCCGAGATAATCATCGCGGTAGTCGCCATCAACGCAGGGCTCATTGATCTCGTCAAGGCATCTATAACAGGCTCGATAATAGGCAACATCCTCCTCATTTTCGGTCTGAGCGTGATCGCCGGTGGCTTTAGGTTCAAGGAGCAGCGCTTTAGCAGGGAAAACATCGGCTTCCAGTCGTCAATGCTGTTTATTGCGATAATCGGACTTGCAGTACCTACGGTACTTGCGTTCACTGTCCTGCCGGAAGCAGAGAACGCAGGCGCAGTGCAACTGCTCAGTGACTCGCTTGCGGTTATTCTCATAATAGTCTACGCGCTTGGCATAATATTCACATTCTTTACGCACAGGCACCTGTTTGTCACTCATGCAGAGCCAACAGCCGCAGAGGGCACACCGCAAGAAAACCACCATGCGGGGCATTGGAGCAAGAAAAAATCATTCCTGCTGCTTGCAGCCAGCATGGTAGGGGTAATCGTGGTGAGCGAAATACTGGTCGGTTCCGTGGAGCAGACTGGAGAGGAGCTCGGGTTTGGAGAGCTGTTTGTCGGTGCCATAATCGTCGGCATCGTGGGCAACGCGGCAGAACACAGCAGCGCAATCATGCTTGCAAGAAAGGGCAAGATCGATCTGTCGATAGGGATTGCGGCCGGCTCGGGAACGCAGATCGCACTTTTCGTAGTCCCGGTTCTGGTGTTCGCCGGAGTTGCGCTGGGCCAGCCCTTCACGCTAGTGTTCACGATGCTAGAGCTTGCAGTACTGTTCCTTGCGGCAATAATCCTGAACCTCATAGTGCACGACGGCAAGAGCAACTGGTTTGAAGGAGTGATGCTGACGGCCGTCTACGTTATCATTGCGATAGCGTTCTTTTTCGCAGGCTAGTCCTTTATCTTGCTGAGCTGCATCATAATCCTGTCCACGATGTCTTCGTGGTCATAAGGCTGTTTTACTGCAACTGCCACGACGCGGAGCTTGCGACTCTTGCCCATGGGGAAAAGGAACATGTCAAGGTGCATGCTGTGGAACATCAGGTATCCAAGCTCGCCGAAATAATCTTCATTGTTCTTGGCCATCGAGATCATCAGTTCGGCCTGTATGCGTAGAACCTTGAAGCGCTGCTCATTTGGCGGCGCCATTGGCTTTTTGGAATAGACACCCAGCAAGTTGGCGTTTTCGATTATTGCGGCAAGCAAAATGTTGTCGTCGAGCGTGCACAGCTCTTTGCAGTGTTCTGTACCTCGCATTACCCTGAGACTTTCCAGCAACAGCCCGTAAAAATAGGTTACCCGGATCAGAGATTGTTATTCCGGCAAGCCCTCTAGTTCTCTGTACATTCTTTCTGTAATTATCGCTGAACCAGAGCCAAGGATGCTTTTCAATGCCGCCTCGATCTCGGATAGCGAGCATTTTTCAAACGATATGCCGCACTGCCGGGTTATGTAGAACATGAGAACCTGCTTTGAAGAGTCGCCCAGAATGCCCAGAGCCCTCTCAAGAGAGACCTTGAGCCGGTAGTTGTACCCGTGCCTAGGCATCATTGCAAGTTTTGTATAGAGCTTGCTACTATAAGAAAGTATCTGTTTTTGGGAACTGATGCAGATTAACGCCTATAAAAGGCACAGAGTCAGTTGCCGTTCCTGTTTCTATAATCCAAGGCCATCTTTACCAGATGCCTGTGCATCCGCGAGTCGCCCGAGAGCTCGGGATGGAATGCCGTTCCAATGATGTTCTTTTGCTTTACTGCTACCACCTTGTTGTTCAGCTTGGCAATGACCTCTACATCCTTGCCTACCTCGCTTACCGCCGGAGCTCTAATGAATACGCCCTTGAACGCCTCCTTGCCGAGCATGCCGATGGCAAGATCTGCCTCAAAGGATTCGTTCTGCCTGCCAAATGCGTTGCGTTCTATGACAATGTCGAGGTTTCCGATCAGCTTTTGCTTTGTGTCTCCGACGACCCTGTCAAACGCCCTCCGTGAAAGCATTATCATGCCCGCACAAGTGCCAAGCACTGGCATGCCTTCAGAGACGCGCTTTTTTATTATCGGTAATGATCGCTGTATGGCCGCAAGAGTGCTCTGCACCGTGCTTTCGCCGCCTGGCATGATGAGGCCATCAACCTTTTCGACCTCTTCGGGATAGCGCACAAGCGCCACATTTCCGTCAATCTGCATTTCATGGAGCGCTTGCTTTGTCGCAGCGACGTTCTCTTCAATGTCGCCCTGAAAACCGAGGACTCCGATTGTAATGGATTTCTTTTTGCTACTCAAGCGTGCTGGCCTCTTTCCTGCATGCGGAGCTCAAGGTTCTTGGTATCCATGCCAAGGAGCGACTTTTTCTCGTCAACCATCTTTTGCGCCTCCATCACTATCTTGGGATCGTCGTGGAAAGTCGTAGCAAGCACTACGGCTCTTGCCCTCTGCGCCGGGTCGTCAGATTTGAAAATGCCTGAACCAACGAACACCCCGTCGCATCCGAGGTTCATCAAAAGCGCCGCGTCGGCCGGCGTGGTAATGCCGCCTGCCGCAAAATTGACCACAGGCAGCCGCCCAAGGCGCGCCGTTTCTTCAACTATGGCGTACGATACCTTTAGCTCGCGCGAAGCCTTCATCAATTCTTGCTTATCATTATCCTGGTAGAGCGATCGCAGCTTGCGGATTTCGCTGTTGACCATGCGGATGTGCGTGACTGCTTCGGCCACGTTGCCGGTGCCCGGCTCGCCCTTTGTCCTTATCATTGCGCAGCCTTCTTCGATCCTGCGCAGCGCTTCGCCGAGGTTCTTGCCGCCGTTGACAAACGGGGTGGTGAAATCCCACTTCCAGATGTGGCGTTCTTCATCAGCCGGCGTCAGCACTTCGCTTTCGTCTATCATGTCGACTCCCGTTACTTCAAGCACCTTTGCTTCGTCTGTGTGGCCTATCCTGCACTTGGCCATGATGGGGATTGTGACAGCATCCATTATTTCCTGAATTATCTTGATGCTTGCAGTCCTTGCTACTCCGCCGGCCTTCCTGACATCATAAGGCAACTTGTCTAGGACCATGACTGCTACTGCGCCTGCCTCTTCTGCGATTACAGCCTGCTCGACGTTTGTAACATCCATGACAACGCCATGCTTGCACATGTGTGCAAAGCCGCGCTTGAGCAATGTGGTGCCGCGAACCATGCGGGCGTTATCTACAATTTCCACCTTGACGCCCTTGGGTTTTGGCTCGGTGGCCACGAGAGATATCGTCATTTTGTATACAACTCATGAGGTCAAATGCTCTATATATTTTCTGTCAGGCGCGCCTTTCAATGATGCCGTCAAGCTGAGCGCCGATGTTCCTCACTATGGACGGGACTGCATCTTCTGAAGCCTCGGGGTTGACCCACGTGATGGTTTTAGAGTCATCACCAGAAGTCAGCTTGAGCGTGTATTTTGTCAGGTTGGCAAGCCCTTCCCTCTGCGAATAGTCGTCGCCTGGCACCTGCATAAAGCCGGTCCCAATCACGAGCCTCTTCAGGCCGTCCAGCTCTTCGCTACTTATCGTGAACTGTTTTGCATCAGGGCCGCCTATCAAGTTGCGGTAGGTTGCAGATCTGTCATTTCTGATTACGAGGTCTTCTGCGCTTGCAGCAGTGAACCTGCCATCTTCAAGCCGAGTAAGATTCTGCCTGCTGTATTCAATGTTCAGCTCCTCTTGG
>JBDZWB010000176.1:0-3941 GCA_040255975.1 Nitrosopumilales archaeon | reverse complement strand
CTCTTTGGCGGCCTCTTCAATATCTTTATGTGAATCGATGGAGCGCCAGAAAACTTTGGGATACTTTACTGCATGCAGCTTTCCTTCTTTTGCCAGCTCAGGCAGAGCGGTCATTTCTATGTTGCCATTCTTGGGCAGATACTCGAATACCTCGTCTGTAAAGTGATAGAGGCCTGCGTTTATCCATCGATCAGGGATTTCTGGTTTTTCTACGAATCCTTTGACTCGAGAATTGCTATCCAGCTCTACAATACCAAATGGACTGCGCAGTGGCACCAGAGCAATGGTGTGCTTTCTTGCAACTTGAAGCTTGTTTGGGTCCAGCTCTGTGAGGACATCTCCGTTTAGCATCAAAAATGAATCCTGTCCTGCCAATAAATCACGCGCATTAAGTAATGCTCCGCCTGTTCCAAGGGGCTCTTCTTCTACTGAATATTCAACCCTTGCAGCAAACTTGTTCCCGTTGCCAATGTGATCAAATATGTGCTCTCTCATATAGCCAACACACAGTACAAAATCCTGGATTCCTGCTTTCCTGAGCCACCTTACCTGCCATTCAATAATTGGAATTCCGCAAACTTCAATCATTGGTTTTGGCCTTTCGTCCGTCAGAGGCTTCAATCTCTTGCCAAAGCCTCCTGCCAGAATGACTGCCTTCATGATATAACCAACACCTGCCTAGTTTGTATAAAACGTTATCCTGACAGTAATCAGTACGTGTTTTTAGGTTAATTGTTTGTAATGAGCCAGTGGATCTCTTGGTAGCACTCTTTGCACATCACTTTACCATTAGTATGGTCGCATTGATAGGCTTTCTCAGCGTCTGTGCCACACCGATTGCATTTCATTTCTGGGTCGGCTCTTTGCCTTTTGCAGCAACCACTTTTCTATCGATTGCTAACTTCCATGCACCGAGACCAATCAGGATTGCGCCCATCCCGATCGTTGATCCAATTGTGCGCATTGCACCTGACGAGTCTTCAGATGCCAGCGCGCCCTGAGCAATGAGGGCCAACATTCCTGCGATTATGAGGCCGCCGTTTACAAACAATAGTGCCGAAACTATGGGTGCATACTCTTTCCGTGCAATGACAAATGCTACTATCGACATAACTACTGCTCCTCCTCCAAACCCTCCGCCGCGTACAGCTTCGTCAAATGGCAGAAATCCTCTCCTATCGGGGGACGATGATCCAATTGCGGCGTCCGCTCCATAGATTATCAAAAGCACAAGCGAAGCGACAAGAAGGCCCGTTGCAATTCCCTTGGCCATGTGTGAGTATTTTATAATCAGATTTAATAAACGTATGCTGCTTGCAATTCATGTGCCTGTAGACGTAAAAGATGTATTGTATTCCTCGATCAACGAAATAGGACGCGAAAAGATACGAATGGAAATTGCTGCCGATATCAAAATGTCCGAGGCATATTGCAGGGATATTCTAGAAAGGTGCATGGAAAAATTAGGAAAAGCAGATGATGGAACACTTGCAACATTGTGCGAGGCGCTGCTTCATTTCATGCTTACCGCCTCACTGTTGCCCTCAGAGAGAAAGATTACGATGGAGAATGCAGAATTGGATATCGTCATTCCTTCTTCAAAAGTTCTACACAAAAGCCCAGACAAGTCTCTGGTAATCCAGATTGTAAGCGAAGACCTTGATGCAAAGGTAAAGCAAGCAAAAGCTGTACAGCCCAATCATGAAAATATTTGGCTCATATCCCCCGGTCCTATACAGACTGAATACAAGAATTACCACCTTGGAACTAATGGGCTGCATTATTCATACATTGTATCTGACATCAACTCATTTCTACTGGAAAAAGGAAACCGTGGACTGAAACTGTTACACGGTCAGTAGGTCATCGATGTTAATAGCTTTCTCAAGTATTCTACCAATGCTCACATGATTTGTTCCTCTTGAGAAGGGCACTGTGCACAGTGCCCTAACACCCGTACACCTTTCTATCGTTTCTGGGACTTTTTGTTCGACAGCGTTTGGTTTTTTCGGCATTTTATTGACAATTATCCCCTTGATATCTATGCCAAACTCTTTACATGCCATCACAGTAAGCAGTGTATGATTTAGCGTTCCAAGCATGGGCGTCGTTACAATGATCGCTGGTAGGCCCGCCCTCTTTGCAAAATCAGCGACATATTCTTTCTCGGTCAGTGGTACCATTATGCCGCCTATACCTTCAACTATGACGAAATCATGCTTTTTTGCAAGGTTTTGAAGGATCTGCAATGCACTTCCGATGCGTGGAGGGGGTTCGTTTCTAAGTTGCGCTGCAACTAGCGGAGAAGCCGCAAGTGAGTAAAAAAATGGGTTAATCTCACTGCCTGAATCCTTTGAACCAGATGCCTTTACGAGAAGGGCAGCATCTCTTGATTTGTATCTTTTTGAAAAAGGTCTATTTGCTGTTGCAAATGGCTTCATAACGCCTACATCTAACCGCCTTTTTAGAGCCCATGCGAGACCTGCCGCTACTACAGTCTTGCCAACACCGGTGCTAGTCCCTGTGACAAAGAAGCCCTGCATGGAAATATTATTAGAGCCATGGTTGACACCTGCATTTAACTGATGAGCCTGAAGAGAGCGGATAAGGAATTTGTCTGGCACCCGTATACCCAGATGAGCGATTGGGGCGTATGGAATAACCGTGTAATAGTAAGAGGTCAGGGCTTTTACCTAGTCGATAGCGATGGTAGGAAATACCTGGATGGAATTGCAAGCATGTGGTGTAATGTATGGGGCCACGGGCAGAATGAGGTGGTTGAAGCAATGGTGGACCAGATGAAGAACCTCCAGCACTCGACGCTCTTTGGACTAGCTAATGGTCCTTCTGCACAACTGGCGGAAAAGCTCTCAGGTCTGGCAAAAGGCATGGAAAAGACCTTCTACACCGATAACGGCTCGACTGCAATAGAGGCAGCTATGAAGATGGCGCTGCAGTACTGGCGCAACAAGGGCAAGAGCGAGAAGACAGAGTTTGTCTCTCTGGAGTACGGTTATCACGGAGACACAATTGGGGCCATGTCTGTCGGATACGTTGAGAGCTTTTTTGCAGCTTACAGGCCTTTGCTCATCAAGGTTCACAGAGTTCCAAGCCCGCTCCTGTATGGAAGCGGTTTTGAGGATGAGAAAGACCTGGTTGAACAATGTCTTGCAAAGACAGAAAAGCTTCTCAAAAAGCGGGCAAATCGCTGTGCTGCACTTGTAATGGAAAGTGGTGCACAGATAGCCGGAGGTGTAGTCATTTACCCGAACGGTTATCAGAAAAAGATCGCCAAGATGTGCAGCGATCATGGTATACTGCTAATCTTGGATGAAATCGCAACAGGTTTTGGCCGGCTGGGCAACATGATAGAATATCTTGCACAGAGATCCAAGCCAGATATAGTCTGTTTTGGTAAGGCGCTGACAGGTGGATATTTTCCGCTTGCAGTAACAATGACTACTGAGCGGATCTTTGACGCTTTTCTTGGCAAATATTCTGATAATAAGCACTTTTATCATGGACACACTTTTACCGGCCATCCTGTAGGCTGCGCTGCCGCGCTGGCAAACATAGAGCTTTACAAAAAGAGTAATCTTGTGCAAAAAATCAACACGAATGCAAAGTACATCGCTTCAAGGCTCCGCGAATCTACAAAATCGCCAATAGTCGCAGACATTAGGCACAAAGGTCTGCTTGCAGGGATTGAGCTATCCAAGAACAACAAGCCCCTCTTCACACTCCGGAACAAAGAAAGGATAAACTACTTTGTAATGCAAGAATCTCTAAAGATGGGGGTGCACCTCAGGTCTCTTGGCAACATAATGATGATAATCCCTCCGCTGGCTATCGGGAGGCAAGATCTCGAAAGGCTTTTGGATGTACATCTTGAGGTGTTGAGAAAGGTGGAACGGCTATCTTAGCTGCTTCAATTCTTTATA
>JBDZWB010000175.1:0-3956 GCA_040255975.1 Nitrosopumilales archaeon | reverse complement strand
ACGAGCAGTCTATAGCGCATACCGAGTCGGCAATCTTGGTATCATTTCTTGTCACCGGCGTATGTGAAAACGGGTTGAGAACAATGCTGTCCCTGCGGATGAATTTGATGGGCTCGGCAAGATGGAACTTGGCAAGCTTTGCCGCCGTGCACTTGAACGGGTCGTCCTGACGGAGCATGTATACAAGCGGCTTCAAGATATAGTGTCTTATACGCAGAGATCATTAAAGTTTTTATTCGCTTTGGGTTCAGCTCCTGCATTGCCGCCTGCCATCTCCTCAATTCGGTTTCCATTTGAGTTGAAAAGGGATCAGCTGGAGGCGGCAGATGCATGGATCGCCAATGGTTGCCGAGGCTCTGTGATTTTCAGCACCGGCACTGGCAAGACAGAGATCGCGTTCGAGTGCGCAAGGCGCGCAGCTGGCCTGCTGGGGAATGAAAGGTTCCCGATCGTTTTTTTGGTGCCTAGAATAGTTCTGATAGAACAGAACATCCGGCGCCTGCAGGGCTATGGCATACCGGACGACTACATCGGAGTCTATTATGGCGAACGCAAGGACGTAAAGGAGATAACGATAAGCACATACCAGAGCGCGATAAACAACCCTGGCCTCATCAGGAATGCAAGGATGATAGTACTTGACGAAGTCCACCTCGTGAGCGAGACTGCTGTCGCCTTTGACAGCATCTTTGACATAATCGTAGAAGATCCGCACAAGGCGATCCTCGGCCTCACAGCCACGATAAATGAGCGGGATCCCAAATACCAGACGATACTGACGGTGGCTCCGCCTGTCAAGAAATATCTGATAAAGGACGCAGTGACAGACGGGCGACTCGCAAAACCAGTCGTCATGCCGGTCCCGGTCAGCTTTACGCCTGAAGAACAAAAGGTGTACGATGAAGCCAGCGCAACCATAAAGGATATCTCCAGAAAACTGCAGACCTACGACCCTGCCAGAATGACAAAGATGTTGATGCGCGGCGGCGCAAGAGGCTCAATGGCAAAAACGTGGTTTGCGCAGGTCAGGAAAAGGAAAGAGCTCTTGAGCGCAACAAAGCAAAAGCTGCTCAAGGCTGTCGAGCTGGCCAAGACGCACCACTGGGAGCGCATAATGGTCTTTAGCGAAACAATCGACTCTATCCAACAACTGAAGGATATGCTGGAAGAAGCCGGCGTTCCCGCACAGACGATACACAACGGGGTCAGGCCTCAAGAGAGACAAGATCTCTTGGAGAGGTGGGGCAAGGACTATTTCCCACTGCTGTCGGTGCACACACTTGAAATAGGATACGATGTACCGCAGGTCGGAATTGCAATAATCATTGCCAGCACATCAAATATGAACCAGGTCGCGCAGAGGATTGGCAGAGTTGTAAGAAAGGCTGAAGGAAAGGATCAAGCGCTGGTCTACGTTGTCTACGTTGCAGGCAGTAAGGACGACAACGTGCTAAAGGTTGTCAAAGCCGCGGTTGACAAGGAAAGCGACAGGCCTGTACGCGTCCCGAAAGGTAAGCGGCCGACTGCAGGTCAAAAAACAATGACGAAGTTTTCATAGGCCCATGCCTTTGTCTAGCATGCCGCCTATGTGTTCAAAATACGAGTCGACGTCCATCTCTATCACCTTGCCAGCATCGATGTTTATGATGTACATGATGTGGAGCCGGCCATTCAGTATCTCGTCCTCGGTGACCGGCGGGTTCTTGTAGTAGGTGTCGCAGAGGGTTTTGACTTCCTTGATCTCCCTTGACTTCCTGTCTCTAGGCGGGCGCCTGAATAGTTGCGGTATCGGGAGTATGCTGACAGGCGGGGTCGCAAGGATGAACTTGTCCGCAAACTTGCTGTAGCGTGCGATCTTGCTTGCAATCCTTGCGGCATAGTATGACAGCGGGTCGAGCGCATGCTCTGGTGGGATGAAACCCGTTTCAATTTCTACCACCGCTGCCCCATCACCTTTTTCCGCGTGGACGTCGCATACGAGGATATCTGTAAGTTGCTTTTCGACGTCAACCCTGTAGCCGTACCTGATAAGGTGCTTGGCACACACAAGCTCCATTGCAGAGTGGTTTATCTTGACGAGGTTTCTGCTATACAGATCGATTAGCCGGTTCCTGACAAAGTCCATTCTTTGCACGACATCTTCAGGCTCGCCAACAGACATTTTGCTGGAAAGCGAAGTAACGTCGGCAGTAAAGCGTTCTAGATCCAACCAGATCAATATGACACGGGTCTGGTTTTAAAGATGATGCTGGATTAGTAACATTAAAAATTACCTATGAGCCATGGCTCTGTAATGTCACTCTCAACAATTAACAAGATAACCGTCCTTGGCTCCGGCGTTATGGGCCACGGTATTGCACAGGTGTCGGCGATGGCCGGATATAATGTTGTCCTGCGCGACATAGAGCAATCATTCCTTGACAAGGCCATGGAAAAAATAAGGTGGTCTCTCAACAAACTAGTCGAAAAACAAAAACTGTCGCAAGTAGAAGCCGACAAGATCTTTGCGCGAATCACTCCCATGGTAGACCTGAAGCAGGCACTCAGTGGCGCAGACCTGCTGATCGAGGCAGTGCCTGAAGACATGGGTCTGAAGAAAAAAGTCTACGCCGAAGTCGACAGCTTTGCAGAGGACAAGACGCTCTATGCTTCAAACACGAGCACCCTCCCGATCACCGAGATGGCCGCGTTGACTAGCCGGCCGGATCGTTTTATCGGCCTTCACTTTTTCAACCCTCCGCAGCTCATGCCTCTTGTTGAAGTGATACCAGGCGGCAAGACTGACAGGAGCATGGTCGACATGGCGATGGGCTTTGTGCAAAAGGTGGGCAAGCAGCCTGTTCTCTGCCAAAAGGATGTCGCCGGCTTTATCGTCAACCGCGTGTTCATCCCGCTTGTCCATGAAGCCGTCTACTGCCAGGAAAGGGACAATGTCCCGATGACCACAATTGATTCGGCTGTCAAGTTCAGGATGTCGTTCCCTATGGGCATATTCGAGCTTGCAGACTATACCGGCCTTGATGTGATACATAAGGCTACTGTGGAGATGCACTCACGAGACAGCAAGGTCATACGACCGCACCCAAAGGTAAAGCAGCTATTTGACGAAAAGAGCCTTGGACAAAAGACCGGCAAGGGCTTTTACGAGTACAAAGGAGACAAGTACGAGCGCATAAACCTGACAGAAGAAGAGGCGTCAAAATATGACCCTATAGCACTGCTCGCAGTGGCAGCGAACAACGGGGCGTGGCTCATCACAAACGGTGTCTGCAGCAAGGAAGACCTTGAAAGGGCATTGAAGCTCGGAATGGGATTAAAGAAGGAACTGTTCGTCACTGTGCAAGATTTTGGAGCCGAAAACGTCGTAAAAACACTAAAAGACCTTGCGACAAAATACGGACCGTTCTACGAGCCTGATCCCTATCTCGTCAACTACCGGAGCTAATGCTTCTATAAACATATACAGAAAATCTTAAATGTGTACGAGTCGTATAATAGGATGCCGACTGGCCGAAAGAGAGGAACGATCTGCCACGCAGAATCTGCGCAACGGGTAAAGGCTCGCTGCGTCTAAAGACGTGAGCAGTTGCCATCTCTGGGCAAACAGGTAAGGCGCATGTTTCACGGAACATGCGAACTAGTCTGATCCTGTGATGGCAAGGGCAAACCACGGGGTTGCCGAGGAACCTGTAATGGCAATCTTAAGGGCAAGCCGCATGTCTTCGAGTGCCAGTTCGGCTCACTTCTTATTCTCTGCCAATATCAAGCCTACTGCCGATCGTGCGTCCTGAGCCACTATTATTGGCACCCTATTGCGTTCATCAAGGAACTTGCCGCCGTAAATGTCGGCCACGCCACCGCTCCTTGCCATGGCCACTATGGTCTTTTTCGTCATGTAACCGACGCCCATCTCGATGAGAGTGCCAATGCCGCCACCGACTGCTATTATACCATCT
>JBDZWB010000013.1:0-15857 GCA_040255975.1 Nitrosopumilales archaeon | reverse complement strand
TTCCTTTTGCAAGCATGGCTATCGAGTCGGTCGCAAGCTTTACTTCGTGGAATTTGCCAATGACTCCCACCATGTGCCCATAAACTGAAACGTGTGCCCCGCTCAGCTCCTCTATCATCCGGCGGGCCTTGCCGCCTTCTCCGATTATTCTGCCCTTGATGCGTTCAAGTGCGTTAGGAGAACGGCCGACATAGTCATGTAGATCCACTTGCTGAAACAATATCTCCTCATCTTCGAAAAGCCGATAAGCTCTCTCTGGCGAGAAGCCCCGCGAAATGGCGGTGATTACCTCAACTGCGCGAAACGCCTCCATCTGTTCTACCGGCCGGTTGCCGGTGATCGTTGCGTCGCCGCTCTCACTGTCGATCTCAATTTCCACGCCACACTTCTTTTCGATCTGCTGCTTTACCTTGCCGCGCTTGCCTATTATGGCGCCTATCCTGTCTTTTGGGATTTTTAACGTGTGTTGGAAGCTCATTTGTTTTCGCCTTTGATTTTTTCTACTGCAGTCGCGGCGTCGATGACTTCGATTCCGCGCTTTTCAAAGAACCTGTTAATGTTCATGACATCGCGGACTAAAAATTGTTTTGAATTTGGATGCTGTATGTCAACCGCCGAGCCAAAGTCAAAGAGCATTATCCCTCTTCTATCTGTCTTGAAGATGTTGTATTCTGAGAGGTCGGCATGGACCAGCCTTGCCTTTTGATACAAGATAGTCATCTGCTCGATCACCTGCTTATAGTCGTCAGATGTCACTTCCGATTCCACCAGTGATAGAGCCGAGCTGCCTTCGCTGTCGCCCACAAACTCCATAACTAGCACGTTCTTTTTCACCGCTATCGGCGCAGGCACGCTTACTCCAGCAGCGTGTGCTGCCTGCATGTTCTTGAACTCTTTTCTCGCCCAGGCAGATATCATACTGCGCGATCCCCGCTTGATGTCTGAAAACCGCGGGTCGCCGGCGATGTACTGCATTCGCTTCTTGAACTCTGCGCTCACTGTAAGATAGATCTTTAGTATGCGGAGCGAGCCATCCGGTGCAGTGGCGACATAGACTTTGGACTCTTTGCCGGCTGCAAGCGAGCCTTGGACTTGGCGTATCACGCCGTCATCCTTGAGGTCGTTTATAACCATCAGGGTCGGCACATCAAAGACGTTGTCAAAGACCTCATAGTCTTCAGAACGCTTGACGAGCAGCCTGCTCTCACGTTCTCGGCGAGAAAGCTTCCTGTCGGCGCGGTCCATGGCTTTTTGACCCTCTTCCTTTGGAAGCTCTTCACGGTCTTCTGACAACTGCAAAAAGTTGCATCCAATCATTATTATCCTTATTTGTGCTGGAACTTGTAAATCATCAAAAATGGCACGCCAGAGATCTTGCGGATGCTGATCTCTTTTGCCAGCTTTAGATCAATGGCCTGCCTAACGATCTTGTCTCCAACAAGATTTGCGATGTCGCATTTTTGCAGCAGCTCTTGTGCAAGTGGCTGCTCGATGACTTCCTGCTGGTAGTATTCCTTTGTAAGGTTGATTACAAGGCCATCTTGCTCCAGCTTGTTCCCTATAAGATCAAGGTCGCAGATGTCAACCATGATCGAACCCTGGTAGCGCGTCGTCCTTGCGGCGTATTGCGACAACGGCTGTCTTATGGAAATACAGTATAATGAGTATTGCTGTCAGCCGTACGTTTCGATCTTGATGTCAAACGACCCATCCTTGCGCTTGTTTCTGTTTGTGACAAAGCCAAGCGGGCCTAGGATCGCCACAACAGAGTCTATCGTGCCTTGGTAGCCGCAGATGTGGAAGAACGAATTTTCCGATGTCACTTTTTCCCCTACCGCTTCTTCGAGCCGCTGTCCAAGCAATGTCTCCACCCTGCCGGTGTTACCTTGCCAGCCCTTTGACTGCTGGTGATCCGGTCTGCTTACAGTCGGCAGGTACTTGAAGCTGTGGTCGGATTCGGCCATCTTCTCAAGGATCTCCCGATAGCCAAGCTCCTGCGCGTATTTTGCTCCGTGGAGCAGGACTACCTGCCTCTTTGATCCAGAGCTCTTCAGGTGCAAGGCATAGCTGACAAACGGCGCAAGACCTGTACCCGATGCGACAAGTATCAGTCTGCGCATGTCCGGCGTCCCATCAGCCTTTTTCTCCTCTATCGTAAATGCGCCAGCAGGCTTGCGCCAGTAAAGCTCGCTACCCTCTCCCATCTTGAAGAGAGCGCTGGTGAACTTGCCCATTACCGGTTCTGTCGCCCACTTTATGTAGAATTCAAAGTACCGTTTTTCTTCCGGCGGCGAAGACAGCGAATACGCCCTGTAGGTTATTTTGTCGTCGCCATCAAGCTTTAGGCCAAGGGCAACGAACTGACCAGCCTTAAAATCAGGCACAGGGCTTCCATCTGACGGCTGCACCCTGATAATCGCAAGGTCCGGCGTCAGGTTCTTCCTGTATGTTATCTTTCCAATGTTTGGCGGCGCCTGTCCAGAGCTCATTCAGCAAAGGTGGAATCGGTTGTTGGTTATATTTGATTATCCTTTTATTGGAGGGCACAAAAGCTATGCTGGTTTGGCTAGCAAGAAGGGGATTGCACTTACGATCGGCATAGCGGCGGCAATAATTGGGTCAAGCTTTTTGATCTGGTACATACCGCAGAGCAGCGCCCCCGACATCCCGAGGACAGATGGCGAAGTGATAAGCGACGTTTACTCCCGGCATAACGACCTTGCGTCTGACATTGACCTAAGGTTTGAGCAGTGGAAGGACAACGACGCCGCATCTTCAGACATGCCTTCCCAGATCGCTTCGGCCAAGTCACAGGTAGATGAGATGCGGCAGCGCCTAGACAGCAGGCAGCCTGCTCAAGAATGGCAGGAAAGCTATGACATTTACGTGCAGGCGCTAAACGCCTACACAGCTTATCTTGACGCGCTGGAGCAAAAGGTGGCTGATGGCGACAGGACCAACCCCGACTCTGCGCTTTATCAGGACTGGCGCGACCTAGTCGACCAGTCTGTGGCAGCCATGCCGATAAACAACTAGCTACTACTTTAGTGCTGCCAGGATCTGGTCTATCCTTGCGTCAGTCTTGAATGCGCCGGTGTTGAGCGCGGTCTTTGAAGCGAGAAAGCCTGTGGACTGGAGCTTTTCAATTATCGCTGATATTGAATGAGGGTTTGTCCTAAGTTTTTCCGAGATCTCGTCTCCACGGAAATAGTATGGTATTTCGCTTGCCTCTTCAGCAGCCAAGTCGAGCACTTTTTTGCTCTGCCTGTCAGGCTGGTACATGAGCATTTTTTGCACAAATCCCTTGTCATACAGAGACCCGGTCCACAGCTGGCCCCCCGTCCTCATTGTGCTTCCGCATAGCTCGCACTTTGCAATTGCGTATTCCTTTGCAGAAAAGCGGTGTCCGCACTGGAAGCAGTGCATTACGTAGCCAATGTTCTCATAAACATCGTTTGCCTCGCTGCTGCTCACTGATACCGACGCGTAGACTCGCAGGTAATGCATCGTGGCGTGGACGAACACCGGCCTTATCGCAAGCTCGAGCCTTGAGGCCGTGAGTGCCATCAGCGAGAGCAAAAGGCGAAGTGCAGTCTCATTGCCATAGCTGTTGTTGAGCGGCCTGCCATAGTAGCGGCGCAGGCAAACTTCTGGATATACGCCGCAGAGCACGGCAGTGTCCGTTGCGGTTATTGAAATCAGGCCGGCGTCCAGAACAGCCCGCAGCACACAGTCAATGTGTTTTGCCGGAGTGCCGAACGGATCCAGATCGACGATGCCAAACCGTTCTCCTTCGCTGTCGCCGTGCAAAAGAAACTTGCACACTTCATTGATTGAAAAGTGGCATTTTTCGCTGACTGAATTTATCTTGGCAGATTCCTCAGCCTGCTTTATCGCAATGGTGTTGATGTCGTTCCCGTAGACCTGATCTATTTCCGGCACTTCGACGGCCACCCGCAATGCCCTTGCACCTATCCCGGTGAACGAATCGGCAAACGTCTTGCGGGAAAGCGAAGGGGCAAACGCCCTGTACGCGAGTATAGAGAGGTCGCGATTGAGTTTTGCCGCCGGGTTGAAGAAGGCCGGCGTCTTTGGTGGGACCTTTTCGGTAAGTGACGATTGCGGCACGAGCAAAGTGGTCCTGCCCTCAACGGTCCGGACGAAATCTGCCACGCCTAGGCTGCACGGATGTGATATTTATAGCAGAAATACGTATTCTTGTTTTACCAACGCAAGTGATAATAAATACCCTGCAAATCAGCATAGTGGATAATTTGCGTTTGCAGGACGGCATTATGATAGGCGGGGTTGACGAAGCAGGCCGCGGCTCTATCATCGGCCCACTTGTCGTTGCAGGTGTAGGCATCAGGGAAGCAAAGGTCGCCCAGCTGTATGAAATGGGCGTGAAAGATTCAAAGGCTCTGACACCCAAGGCACGCGCGCGGCTCTTCGGGGAGATAATGAAGGTCGCCGATTCGGTCTGTGTTCGCAAGGTGGATCCGGCTGAGGTTGACGGCAGCGTATCGCTCCGCGGACTCAACAGGCTCGAAGCAAAAGTCATGGCATCCATCATTAACAAAATCGGGGCGGATGAGGTCTATGTCGACTGCTGCGACATCAACCCCGAGAGATACAGTGACTATATCGGGCAGCATCTAAACTGCAGCCCAAAGGTACACTCGATGCACCATGCAGACGCGATAAACGTGGTCGTGTCGGCCGCATCAATAGTAGCCAAGATAACAAGAGATCAGGAGATTCAGCACATACGCAACAAGTACCGCAGCATCGGCAGCGGCTACCCTTCTGACGAGCAGACTATGCGCTTTATCCGGCGCTGGGTTGCAAAAAACGGCAGCGCTCCAGAATTTGCCAGAAAGTCGTGGAAGCCGCTAAAGATGATGCTGGAGAATACTGCCCAGTGCAAGCTCAGGGTTTGAAGACGCAGTATATCATGCCGTGATCCTTGTCGAATGGATCCAGCGTTATGATCTGTTCTATCGAAAAGCCGTTCTTCTCCAGCCGTGCTGCTTCCTGCATGATCACTGCCCGGGGTTCCATGGTAACGTCAATGCTCCTTGTCTTGATCACGAGAAGCATGATTCCACCCTTTTTTAGGTATGCAACGCAGTTGGCTATTGCAATATCTGTCTGGTCCGGCTGGGCGATGTCACAATAGATCACGTCAACCTTGCCAAACACCGCAAAATAAGAACCGGGTTTTCTTGCATCTTCAAGTATCGGTACCACGTTTTTCCTCTTTGACGCAACATTTTCTATGAGCTCCCTTGCGACGCGAGTGGCAGGCTCGACTGCAAACACAATGCCAGACGGTCCGACAATGTCAGAGACATGGCTGACGGTCGTGCCAGTAGAAGCGCCCAAGTACAGCACCTTGGTGCCATTCTTGATTGGCATATTCTTCATTCCTTTTTTCAGCGCGCCGGCAAGCTTGCTCCTGAATGGATCCCAGAGCCGGTATTCTTCGCCCTCGTACTTGACCAGCTTTTCGCCATAAACGTTGTCTCCCTTGACTAGGTTGAGGGTGGCGGCGTTTTTCTCGCCGTTTACCGAAATCCACCTAATAGCGTCGCTTTCCAAACCGCTTTCTTCTGTCCTTCTTCTTTCTTACATCACGTTTATCTCTTCCAGAGCCGCCACCGCCGGCAAACCTGCGGCCCCCTTCTCGCCTTCCAAAGCCTCCTTCAGACTGCTGGCGCTGCACGTGCTCTCTGTACTTGCGATCCCGCTCCTTTTCAGGCATTGGTTCTTTGTATTTTTCGCGAATTTCGCTGATGCGGGTGTTAAGCCTATCCTGAATCATGGAATCCTTGCCTTCGTGCCGGTAATAGTCGATCCTTGCGGCTATTGCCACCTTTGAAGCGACCGCCCGGGCTATCTTGCCCCTCTGCCACTTGGGGGCTGAATGAATGAGAGGATGTTGGAAAAGAAGGCCATGCTTTGGCGGCCTGGCACCTGTCTTTAGCGCGCGGAACAGCGCCTTTTCTGCGCCAAGCACCTGGATTGTACTTGCTGGCAGCACTGCAAGCCGCGTCAGGCTGCCGGCCTTGGCAACTATCCTTGCTCCAACCGTTGCGGTCAGCAGCTCCTTGACGTTTGGAGCTACTGTCTCCATCGCGACTTCGATGTGGTCTGCAAGCACTCGCCGCAGATCAGACTGCGCGATGACTTGGTCTGCAAGCCTCTTTACAATCGCAAGGTTCTCAGGCGTCATGTCTCCTCCCTTGCTCCTCCTTGCAGCATCCAGTATAACTTCGACCTTTTTGTCCTGCATGCCGGCACCTTGCAGGATTTCAGCAGTAATGTTTTCGCGGAGTCCTGCTCTGCTCACAATCTCTGCATAAGCCACTAGGCTCTGTAGCAGGTTGTCAAGCTCGGGGAAGTGGAGTCCGTACCATTCCCGCATCCTTGCGCCGACAGTGTTGATTATCTTGTCGAGTTCGTCAAGCGCGTTTATCGACTGGATGATATGGAGGTCAAGTCGCTCCGACGCCTCTTTTACCCGGGAAGAAGAAAGGCTTATCGCAAATTCACGGAGGGCCTGCATGGCTTCCTGCTCATTGCTGGCAAACCCGGCCTTGATGATGTAATCCGGCTTGCTGCCCTGAATTGACTGCTGCTGTTCTTCAGGCATCGTCTGGCTGTTCAGCCCCGATTGGCGCAGCACCGCTGCGAGACTTGCATCATTTGCGCTTACAGAGTCAAAGGATCGCAGCTTTTCAATGAACGGCCTGACTTCGTCTGGGGTAGCACCGCTCCTTAGCAGCCTGTACGATCTGATCGCGTTGTCGAATTTTTTTGATGCCACTAGGCTGCCGTTCTGGTCAAATGCGGCCACGCCCAGCTCCAAAAGCACTACAGAGCAGTTGTTTGCCATTCACAAATCCTACAATACAGCCATTAAAAAAGCTAGCATTATTACCTCATTGTTGGATACCATACGGCATGGGACTTGAAGCCGGCGACAGGAAGGAGCTGGAGTCGCTTATCAAGGCGGCCTCCCAGGACCCAAAGGTGCCCATTGGGCTGGCGCGCAAGATGATGCCCACTCAGGGCAACATCGAGGATTTTGCATATGGCCTTGTCTCTGGCATGGTCATGGGCAACTTTGTCGCGCAGTTCCAGAGCAGGAATGGCAGGCAGCCTGATAGAGATGAAACCGCAGACATTCTGTCGATAATGATGGCCAAGATGCCGCGTCTCCGCATGTCTATAATGAAGCAGCTCGACCTGCGCTAGAGTGTAAAGGTTTATCTAACGAACAGCACGATTATTTTCTGCTTTGCTTGATAAGGACAACAAGTCCAAGCTGCCGGTCGCAATCAAAGATGTTTTGATAATTGGCGTCGGCGTGGTTGTTGTGTGGCTTGTGATATGGGCAAGCTTTGGATCAAATCCATTCTATGTGGTTTCCAGCGGCAGCATGGAGCCCACGCTCATGGTCAATGATGTCCTTGTCGTCAGGGATGGCGGGTCGTGGGGTGACTTGAAGGTTGGCGATATCATAGTTTTCAACAGGCCGGATGGAGAAGACAGAGTCATAGTCCACCGCATTATCGACATTGACGTGGATTCTGACGGCGACCGCACCGTCAGGACAAAGGGCGACAATAACCCTGCCCCGATACCTGGGACCGACTACCCGATCAGAGAAGACGACTATATCGGAAGGGTGGTCTATGTTGTGCCCGGCATTGGCGTCATAACCAAAGTGATAAGCCCGCCTGTTAACTATATCATAATAGCGATCATTTTGGCGATCCTGTTCTTCAACAGGCTTGGCAAAAAGGACACCAAGGGCACACCGGCTACTGACAACACAAGCCAGCAGCCGCCGGCATGAAGTCCAAGACTGCTTACCTTACTTTCAATACCCCCACAAGGCGCGCGTTTGTAAACATCACTCCACAGGTCGCAAAAATAGTGGCAGAAAGTAATGTAAAAGAGGGACTTTGCCTTATCAGCGCGATGCACATTTCTGCCAGCGTTTTCATAAACGACGATGAATCTGGCCTGCATCAGGATTTTGAAAAGTGGCTCGAAAAGCTTGCACCATACTCTCCTGAAAGCTACCTCCACAACAGGACAGGCGAGGACAACGCCGACGCGCACCTAAAGCGGCAGGTCATGGGCAGGGAAGTGGTCGTAGCTATAACCAACGGCAAGCTCGACTTTGGTCCATGGGAGCAGATATTTTATGGTGAGTTTGATGGCAAGCGGCAAAAGCGTGTCCTTGTCAAAGTGATAGGCGAATAGGTTGTTGCAATAAATTCAACAGATCTGGCGCAAATCGCGCAAGATTTCAACATGACAGGTTAATTCTACTATAATAGGGTAGCAAGCAGGTATATATATAGCGCCTTTATAAAGCGGCATATATGCCCCAGACCAAGCCCATCGTCAGCATTGAAAACGTAGTGGCTTCTGCTACGGTAAACCAGACGGTTAACCTTAACCTCATTACTCAGATTTTTCCGGATGTAGAATACCATCCTGACCAGTTCCCGGGATTGGTTTTCAGGCTTAGATCTCCCAAGACAGCTACCCTGATATTCAGCTCGGGCAAGATGGTCTGCACCGGCGCAAAGTCGGAAAAGATGGCGATTCAGGCTGTCAAGAATGTCGTGTTGAAGCTGAAAAAGGGCGGCATACCACTAGAGCACGAGCCGCAGATAGAGATCCAAAACATCGTCGCTTCTGCAAGCCTTGGTGGCAAGATCCATCTGGAACTTGCGGCTAGGGTTTTGCCACGCAGCATGTACGAGCCTGAACAGTTCCCAGGCCTCATACACAGGATGCTGGATCCAAAGACGGTTATCCTGCTTTTTGCAAGCGGCAAGCTTGTATGCACCGGCGCAAAGAAGGAAAGCGAGGTCTACCGCGCGGTTGGCAACTTGCACACACTGCTTGAAGAAAAGAACCTAATGATTTACGAAGGCTAGTCGGTTTCGTATTCGCCTATAGAAGTCATTTGGTTCAAGACTGACCCGAGTGTATTCTCGTCAACCAGCCCAGCCTTGTGAAGTTCGCTCACGATTTCGTTTATGCCGGCTACAGAATGCAGCTTCACTCCCATCTTTTTCAGACGCTCTTCGCCGCCTTCGTGCCGGTTCACCAGTGCGACCGCGTTTTCGACAATGCCGCCATTTGTGCGTATTGTTTCGATGGCGTTGCTGACAGATGTGCCAGTCGTTGCTACGTCGTCGACAACTACCACCCTAGATCCAGGCTTTAGGAATCCCTCAACCGCCTTGCCAGTTCCATAGCCCTTCGACTCTTTCCTTGCATAGACGAAGGGCTTGTTCATCTCATAGGCCAGTGCAGAGCCAAATACCAGCCCCGAAGTCGGCACTGATGCAATGGTGTCAAATTCGCCTACACCTTTTGATACTGCGTCCCTCATTGCTCCTATTGCCAGCTTGAAGTATGATGGAAAGCTGGGCAGGACGCGCAGGTCAATATAGTAAGAGCTTTGCTTGCCACTTGCAAGCGTAAATACGCCGAATCTGAGAGAGTTGCTCTTGAGCAGAAAAGAGGCAAATTCAAGCATAAAGTCTTTGGTCAACACAATACATGTAAAAAAGGATTTATTTTAACCCTTCATGACAAGACTGGATGCCAGAGATTTGGCTCAGGTACGGAAGCACCGATGTAGTGCTCGACATCAGGTTTGAAAACCTTGCAAACCAGATCTCTGCCACTTTTCCTGCATTGCCGGATGATCAGATAGCCGCAGCGCTTGCCGGAGTGCAGCTGACTGACAACATGCTCTTGATTGCGCTGTCAGGCTCAAAGGCTGCCACCAAAGTCATCGCAATGCTTGCAGATCAAGCCCGGGCAAAGGGCTTTAATTTTACAATCGATGTGCCGCAGAGGCTTGCCGGGACCTTGAGGGCGAGCCTCGCAGGCAACGAAACGATTTCGATAAACCGCATCGACTACCAGTCGCTTGCTGAGCGGATGGGCAAGTTCCAGAGCACTATCATGGTTTCAAGCGTGGCATACGATCCGCTCTTTGGGTTTGCCGGTGCGCCAACCATGCTGCTGCGTAACCTGTTTGCTGACAAGATGTCAGAAGCTTTTGTAGCAAGAAAGAACAATAGGCCGGCCCCGGGAACACACGGAGATCCGCTCAAAGTCGCTGCGTCGGCAGCTGAAGGAATACCGGCGACTTCTATCGAGATTGTGGCGAGCAGCGGGGGTATTGCAGGCGTGCACACTGGAAGCATCAATGAAGCGTTCGACAAGGCCGTTTCCCAGCTCCAATTGATCTCGACTGTAGAAACCGACCCAGTCAAATGCGCCATAATAAGCGCAAGCAGTGAGACCGGTAACCACTTGACGCTTGCAACCTCGCTCAACTCGCTCTGGAACACAATCCACGCAGTAAAAGAGGGCGGCTCGGCAATACTAGTGGCCGAAAACCGGGAGGGCGTGGGCGGCGGGGCACTCCAGATGTTCATAGAAGGCAGGCTCAAGCCGGAGCAACTGCATATGAGCCCATACGTTGACGGGCTTGAGCACTTGCTGTTCATAGAAGAGATGCGGCAAAAGATCGAGCTTGGGCTTGTCTCCACACTGCCGCACTATTATGCACGAACAAAGCTTGGATTTTCCACTTACGCTGGGATGAAGGACATACTCGACAAGCTTCCTGAAAAACAGGGCAAAAACTTTAGAGCACTAGTGATGTCAGACGCAGACATTATCCTGCTCAAGCCCAAGGCATGAGCGACGACGGGATTGGCGCGCAGAATATGGCGATCCCAAGCGCCACGAAAAATAGAGTCTTGCGCTTTGCCGAAAGAGGAGTGACGTCGTCGAGTGGCGCGCTTTCAGGAGCCCTCATGCTGAAGAACAGGACCAATAGAGCCATTGGGATGAACCCAAGAACGAACAGTATCCCGATGCTGGCATACGTCAGGATCTTGTGCCAGCGCACTCCAACTGCAGAGCGAGCAAGGTGCCCTCCGTCAAGCTGCCATGCAGGCAGCAGATTCAGGAAAGTTATCAGGAATCCAAGCCAAGCCGCAAAGAGCACCGGCGACGCTACAAGCACAGTATCTTCCACCACCATGCCAGTAAGGTGTACTGTTGCCACCATGAGCAGGCTTTCTCCAAAGGGCAGCGGAGCGAGCTGATTTTCTCCAAACAGTCTTTCGGCTTCTGCAGTAGTTATCAGTGTCGATATTGAAGAGCCATAGATTGAGACTATCACAGTCACTATCAGCCCGGCTATCGGACCTGCGATGCCTACGTCGAACATGACGTTTCTATTTGTCATGTTGCTTCTGAGCACTATCAGTGCTCCAAATGTAGGCAGTATTCCAGGAATACCGGGTATGAAATATGGCCATGATGACTTGATGCCGTATTTTCTGTTCGCCATGATGTGTCCAAGCTCGTGTATGCCAAGTATACCGATCAGGGACACCGTATAGATGGCTGCGAGCAAGATAGGGTCTTGCGATTGCGCCCCCGCAAGTGGCGAGTCTGACCTGAGTATGCCGTCGAGAAATACCAGACTGACAGTTACGATAAAGAGTAGTGTTGGCAGTGATTGCCGGAACTTGCTTGCCGGTTTTTGCCTTGGAATCCTTCCCACGGTGAGCACAACTCCATTGTCAACCGAGAACCTCATTGTGGACAAGGTCGGCATCAGCCGGGAAACGTACTTTGACCTCTTGGCGGCTGCAACCATGCCCACCTTGCCAAGTTCATTCAGCAAGAGTGGAAACTTGCCTTTGACTTCTGATTCTGCTATCAGGAATTCGACATAGTCCTCTTGGGCGTTCTTCTGGAAGTCCTTTACCGTAAAGAATGAAGAGATTATAGGTAAAACTCGCGAATAGTCGCCGTTGAGGAAAGAAGTGGCCACCAGACGTTTCTTGGGCGCCAATCCAATTAAAATATTGTCCCAAAGAGACCTGTAAGGTTAAATAGTGAGTTTCCATCTTTAGCTGTTGCATTGCAAACTGCTCTGCGAAAAGTTGGCGACTATGTCATACGCCGTTGCGACGAAAGCGACATTGGATCTGTAATCGATATCAACATGGCCGCTTTGCCAGAGCACTACTCTGACTATTTCTTTGAATCGATCTTGCGCGAGCTGCCAGAAGCGTTTATTGTGGCAGAGCTGAACGGCAAGATAGTTGGCTATATCATGTGCAAGATCGAGTTTGGGTTCTCCAACTTCCGCAAGCTGGGCTTTGTCAAGAAGGGGCACGTGGTTTCCGTGGCCGTACTGGAGGAACACAGGGGCAAGGGCCTTGGCAAGGCTCTGATGCTAGAAGGCATCAATGGTGTGCTGCAGAGAAAGAGCGACGAGATCTATCTCGAGGTGAGAGTCAGCAACACAGGCGCCATCAAGATGTATGAAAAGCTGAACTTTGAGATAAAATCCAGGCTGCGCTCCTACTACAGGGATGGCGAAGACGCCTACCTCATGGCGCTAGAGCTCGTCTAAAAAGATTATTAAGATGCTTCAATCGCCTTTCCGCTATGAACGTTAAAAGAAGGGGGAGCAAGGGAACTGGTGCGGCCCTTCTTATTGTCTCTATCCTTGCGTTCATCGCATATGCCTACGTGCTGCTTGGCACAGAATGGGGCATGCTAGTGCTGCAGCTCACCGTCCTTGGTGCGATTGCGGTCTTGCTGACGGTTCTTGGATGGATCGGCTACACGATGCTGACAGCACCAAGAGAAGAAGAGAAATCTAGCGCCTGATCAATACGTCGGCGACTATTTGGTAGATCCTTGGACCGACTTCTCTGACTACCCTTACTGCCAACACCTGATGATCGTATTTTGCAAAGGCCTCATGCGCGTCGCTCAACCCAAGTTCCAGTCCTGTCTTTTTGTTGTCTGCCTTGACGTGGGCAAAATAATGCACGATGCCTTTTTCCTCCTTCAAGGCAAGCACGGCTGAATCGACAAACTCTTTTGCCCTTTCTGGCAGAGGCATGATTACCCTGTCGGCCTGCCCGGCAAGCCTTTCCCTTATCACAGTGGCCGCGTCGCCGCAGATCGTAATTATCCTGTCCTGGACCTTGTTCAGTTTCGCATTTACTCTGTCAAGCTCGCTTGCGGCGGCATTGGAATCGATGCTGTATACCCTGCAGGTCTTGTTTGTTTTTGCAATGACTACCGAATAGGTGCCGACGCCGGCAAACATGTTGACTATGGTTTCGTTGTCGCCCACCATCTCGGCGATCCTCTGCCTCTCTGTTGAGAGGCGTGGCGAAAAGTACGTCTTGGCCACGTCCACCCTGAACCTGCAGCCATGTTCCTTGTACTCGGTCAAGGTCCGGTTCTCGCCTGCGACAAACTCTAATTCGCGGATCCTAAAGTCGCCCTTTACTGCCGACACCTGTGCAAACACTGCTTTGGCAGTCTTGACGTTAGACAGTATCGCTTCTGCAATCATCTTCTTTTTTGGCATCAGCTCGTCAGGAATCTTGATTATCACGATGTCCCCTATCTGGTCAAACGCCGAATAGACCAGCGCAGTTTCTTCTGGGGTGAGAACGCTGCCAAGTACCTGCTTTAGCATGTGTGGCATTACTGGCTCTTCACGTAGTAATAGTTGCCAGATTGCTTTTGCTCGCGGTCCAGCCTGCCGCCTTCCTTGTTTACGCGCGGCCTGCCCGTAGTTTCGTCGCGCCTGTATGTTATCGAAAGCGCCTGGAGGAAACGGTTCATGCCCTCCTCCTTTTTCATGGGCGCGGTTGCCAGACCCTGTATGCCCGGCCTGCCCTCGAAAATCACCAGAGTGTCTGCGACAAGGTCTATGAGCTGCATGTCGTGGTCGATTATTATCGCGGACTTGCCCTGTGCCCTTACAAAGCGCTGCAGGAATTTGGCTATCGCGATCCTGTCCTCCGCATCAAGGAAGGCCGATGGCTCGTCCAGAGCGTAAATGTCAGCCTCGCGCAAAAGCGATGCGGCCACAGCGACCTTCTGGAGCTCGCCCCCGCTCAAGTTCTTCACACTCTTTTCATACAGTTTTTTGACGCCCATTGGAATGATTATCTGCTCTTCCACGTGCGAGCCTTCGATCGGGCTTTGGTAGGCAGTATACATGAGCGAGCGCACGTCGCCCTCGTAATCCTGGTTCAGGTACTGCGGCTTGTATGAGATCTTGGCGCCCACATCTATCGTGCCCGAATCAGGCTTGTCCACCCCCGCAAGCATGCGCATGAACGTAGTCTTGCCAAGCGCGTTTGCACCCACGATTCCGACTATCTCGCCCCTTCGCACCTTGCCGGCCTCTATCTTGAGGTTGAACGACTGGAATGACTTTGTGAGGCCTGAATAGCTTGCAGTAGGTATGTCGAGTATGACGTCTTCGTTTATCGCCGCTACATCGAACTTGAACGCCTTGTCGCGGAAGCGCACATTTTCAGCAGGCAGGAATCCTTCGAGAAAGTTGTTGATGCCTACCTTGGTGCTCTGCATTCCAGAGACGATGCCATATGCGCCCGGCTCGCCATAGAGGATGTGGACATAGTCGGACAAATAGTCCAAAAGTGTCATGTCGTGCTCTACCACCATCACGCTCTTGCCCTCCTCTGCTAATTCTCTCATGACCTTGGCCACTGCAAGGCGCTGGTAGACATCGTTATAGGAAGACGGCTCATCAAAGAAATAATATTCCGCGTCCTTTGCCGCGGCCACTGCAACTGCGAGCCTCTGGAGCTCGCCCCCGCTCAGCTGCGAAATGTCCCGGCCAAGTATGTTTTCAAGCCCAAGCTGTGGCACCAGCTTGTCTGCAACCTTGCGCTCGTCGTACTTGCCCAGCAGTTCCTTGACCGTCCCCTTGAACGCCTTTGGGATAAGGTAGACAAGCTGGGGCTTGATGCTTGCACGCATCGTGCCGTTTGCAATTTTTTCAAAGTGCGATTTCATTTCGGTGCCCTGATAATATTTTAAAACTTCGTCCCACTGAACGTCCTGGTCGTACTTGCCAAGGTTGGGCTTGATGCTGCCAGACAGGATGTTGACGATTGTGGACTTGCCCATGCCGTTCCTTCCAACCAAACCGACCACTGCGCCTTTTTTTGGAGTAGGCAGGCGGTAAAAGCGAAAAGAGTTGATGCCGTATTGGTGGACCTTGTCAGTCGACAGCTCTTTTGCAAGGTTGACGATTACAATCGCGTCAAAGGGGCATTTCTTTATGCAGATGCCGCAGCCAGTGCACAGATCTTCTGAAATAACGGCCTTGTTGTCCTCCGGCCTCTGGACGATGCACGCGCCGCCGGTCTTGTTCACTGGGCAGTAGATGATGCACTCTAGGCCGCATTTCTTTGGCTGGCAGAGCTCTTCGTCAAGTACTGCTACGCGATGAGTATTTTCTGCTTCAGAATTGCCCAATTACATGTAATTTTTGCAATAATGCGTTATATAGCTATGCCCAAGTTAGTCGAAATATTTCCTCATGAAATCTGCCATCTTCATCTTGCCCGCCACCTCTGCTTCATAGATATCCCTGTGCTTGTCTGAAAAATGCTTTAGCGTCAACCTTACCTCGTCTCCGCAGACCTTGCACCTTGCCTTGCCGAACATGGCGATTGTTGTTAGGTGTCCAAGTAAAAAACCATAGCGGCTCCAGCATAAGGAATTATTTTCGGTCCGCTGTGACTGAAAGAACACACGCATGTAAATTGTAGCATTTTTTGAGCGTGAAATGCGGTAGCGCTGCTATATTTTTCCACTGGAAACACACTTCCCTCTGCATGTTCAGATTGGAGAGCAAGGTTAAATTAGCCCCCTAGCGAATGTCTGGGTAAGCCGGTCATAGCGGCAGGGTGCGACCCGGTCCCATTCCGAACCCGGAA
>JBDZWB010000174.1:0-3982 GCA_040255975.1 Nitrosopumilales archaeon | reverse complement strand
CTGCCCTCAATTACAGGCAGATCTGGCGGAACCTGCACTACCACCGCAAGAATTTTTTCTTCAATCGGGGCGAGACCTTCGAGAAATTGCCCGAGCACATTGGACTCCATAGCATGCCATGGCACCCGGATTATGAACCGGAAACCCTCCGGTGTCTCCTGCACCCATCGCTTTAGCATGTTGCTGTGCGGCTGCTGGATGCTGACGGCCGCCATGTCAAATACTCGTGAATAGTATGAAAGATAGTCCTGTGGCAAAAGAGTATTTGGATAAAAGGAACGGACCCAGCTTCCATACCTCCAGCCAGAGCACCCGACAAAATACTTCAAGTATCGCCAAGCTCTGGGCGACTTGATATAACCACTGCGGCACTAGTCGGAGAGGGGGAGGTTCTCAATGTCAGTCAGCTTGTTCAAGTTGATGTTTGCGGGCACCCTCTTCCTCTCAATGTTCTCGACCTTTGGATGGCAGAAATAGCAGGAGCCACACTGGAAGCATATGTGTGGCGATCTCTTGTCACACCACCGGCACTGTTTGTACCTTAGCTCCAGTGGCGAGAGGAACTTGTGCATACATGAATTATCACAATCTCACCTAAAATACCCTTGTGAAGGAGCGGCCCATGAGAATATACTATAGCTTGGCCGGTAAGGATATAGACAAGTGTCGTTGAACTAGGCTCAGGACAGTGCCGTGGGAGACAGTAAAGACGACTTTTTGGAGGGCTTTTGTAAAGGCGTGCTTGAAAAGGACCACTTTATTCGCTTTGCAGGCATTTCCAATCACTTCGGACACCTGATAGCCACGGCGTATAGAAAGGGGCTTACGCCGCTAATGACCCACGAGGAGACGTCCCGCTATGCGGTCCAGGCAGCCATCCGCGCCGCTACTAGGGAGACTTTTGAGACAAAGATAGGTGAGTTGCAGTTTTCGATAAGCAGGTACGGCAAGTTAGTGAGAGCTACAATACCAATCAAGTCGTCTGATAAGAACAAGTTCTTGCTGCTCCTGTCGTTTGACATTGACGCAGAGGCCGACTCCATAATCAACAAAAAGGTCATGCCGTACATCATGCAGAACAAAGACTATTTCATGTGATCAGGGCATCAGGTCAAGGGCCATCTTTAGCTCGGCGATTTCTTTTTCGACTGCCCTGCGATCCACTTCGTCGCGGCAGGCTCGCAAGAGCGTTTCGCATGCACCTATCTCTGCAAGCATAATGTCACGCTTGTCAAGACACAAGCTGTGAAAGCCGTCCAAGAACTTGTACGCCACCCGCTTGTTCTGGTCGCCGCAGGTGCGAGCCTCAACTATCTGATCATTTTCTTCTGTGATGTTCATATTGCTGTCTGCCTCCCTGGTTTTAGCGGCATAGAATTGAGTTGTGATTGGCACGAAGGGCATCTGTCAGGAACATAGCTAAAACAGGTTGCGCACCAGTAGCAGAAATCACATATTACAAACCGCAATTGCAATCTGTTATAATCTTCGACAAATAGATTTTGGGAAGCCATTTCAGATCCCTTATGAGGCTTTATAATTAAAAAATAACGGTGTTAGGTACTAGAATACTTGTACAGTCCAATCATGCAAGGCATGATAGAACTACTTTTATGATACATTCCACTATAGGATTGCATGAAGCGCAGCAGTCCAGACATCATTGCCACGATCCTTGAATCTGCAAATGGAGGCGTTGGCAAGACTCAGCTGCTCACAAAGGCAAACCTGACAAGTTCGCAGTTCAGGAAATACATCAACCTTTTAGTCGAAAAGGAATTGCTTGCTGAATTTGACAGGGACGGCCGACGCCAGTCATACAAGACTACCGACAGGGGGCTTAAGGTATTTGGGGCTATACAATTCGATAAAGGCCGTGGCGTACCTTAATGCATGACAATTCAAATACCCCTTTTCTCCCCACATGAAGTATGGCAACCGGCAAGATACAGACAAAATTTGGTGACATTTCAATCGAATTTTTCCAAGATGCAGCCCCAAAGACAGTTGATAATTTCATAAAGCTGACCAAGAGCGGCTTTTACGACGGCCTGCTCTTTCACCGCATTGTTCCAGGGTTCGTGATACAAGGAGGCGACCCTAACACAAAGGACGCGACCAACAGGAGCAGGTGGGGGACTGGCGGCCCAGGGTGGACCGTTAAGGCAGAGTTTAACAAGAACAAACATTCCAGAGGTGCACTTTCAATGGCAAGAGCACAGGATCCAAACAGCGCAGGCTCACAGTTCTTTATCGTGCTAAAGGATTCGAACTTTTTGGACGGCCAGTACACGGTCTTTGGTCGCGTGACTTCAGGTATGGACGCAGTTGACAAGATAGCGGCATTGAGCAGAGATTCCGCAGACGCGCCTGTAGATGCAGATCAGGCAAGAATGATCAAGGTAACGATAAGCGACTAGCTAGAAGCAGCGATTATCGCCTTTAGCGCGGTCACCCATGCTTTTTTGTTGGTGACCTCGCTTATTCCAAGCATTCTGTTTACTGCAAGTCCATCATAGAGCGCGACTAGGGCTATTGCAAGGCTTGCGGCGTCAACGTCTTTCCTGAGGAAACCTTCGTCTATCTTAGTCTCGATGTTCTGCATGACGTGATTATGGATCTTGAGGTGAAGCTCATACATCGCTTTTTTCAGCTTTAGGTTACGCGCCGATTCGGTCACCATCTCCAGCATGACCCGATCATTGCCCTGCTCGCGTCTGCGGATGTTGTCATAGATCTGTTCTGCGTCCGATGCGACGTTCTCCCTCTTTACGAAAAAGCCGGCGTCTTCCCTGTCGCTCTGTTGTATGTTGCGCTCACAGATAGCCACGAAAAGATCCTCCTTGCTCTTGAAGTAAAGATAAAGCGTACCCTTGCTCAAGCCAAGCCTCTTTGCGATGTCCTCCATCTTTGTCCTGTCGTAGCCAGACTGCGAAAAACTTTCAATTGCAGCTTGGATTATCTTTTCCTTAAGTTCCGCCTTGTACGAGCTTGTTACTTTTGGCACGTCATGACATCCTTCCAGCTTGCAATGACATTGTCAAGCTCGACGCGCCTAATAAGGATAACTGACCAGTCAGTCAGTTTAGACGGTTATTCTCCGACTTCGACTTCAGAGTGATGCTCCCGGTGGTGCCGGTCAGCCTCTTCCTTTGTCAAAAATTCTTTCGCACAATCTCTACACCGGAACGTGCCCGATTCGTATTCAGACAATGCTGGTAATAGATCATAGTCGCTAATATAGCTAACAGCAGCCAATCTTATTAATCGAGACTGCCATACCAGCACTGAGTAGGTTTGACAATCAACTACGAACTCCTTAATTCCTTCTGCAAAGAAGTCATTGTAAAAGATAAGTCGCTTCGCTGGGCTGCAATCGTCAACAAAAATGGCGTTATCCTGACTCAGAAGGTCAGAGAAGGGGTGAAGCTCTTGCTTACTGAAGAAGAGAACGAGCAGTATGCCGCAAGCGCGATTGCCCGGCAAAAGACAAGAGACAAGTTTGAGTCCAAAATAGGCAAGATGGTCTATGCCTTTGGCAGGTATGAAAGGCTATTCAGAGCTACGATCCCGATCAATGAGAACTATTACCTACTAATTACGCTTGAAGCTGAGGAGAAGAACTTTGACTCAATAATAATGGACAAGATCATGCCCCTGATAGCAGGTAACAAGAACCAGTTTGTCACGATGGACGATTCCATCTAATTATGGAGTGGCAGGACTCAGGCTTTGTGGTTGCTCTTGGCGATTTCGTTTCTTAAGTTGACAGAAAGTAGGATAGAGTCTGTTTTCCTCGTTTCTGTTTTCTTCAGACATGCCAGTGGTGACTACGACATATTGCTACTTATCTTTTGGGTTTGTTAGCCCATAGGTCGTCCTTTACCCTAACTTTTGCAAGATCCAAATGTGTAAAGTTGGAAAGGATCTGGACATGATCTGGAAAAATGGCTTTAATAATCAATTAGGATACATGCCGCAT
>JBDZWB010000173.1:0-3990 GCA_040255975.1 Nitrosopumilales archaeon | reverse complement strand
GGCAAGCTGACGATCATTACTGGCAAAAAAGAGTCGGGCAAATCCCATTTATCGAAAATGCTCGTCAAGACGTTGGTACAACACGGCGCGTTTGTCGTGATATTCGACCTTAACAACGAATACAGTGGTCTTGGGTGGAACCGCGACGGCACCCCTTCTATCATCCACAGGCAGGTCAAGGTGCTTGAGCCGGGCAAGACCCTGAGGTTCGCCCTCGACTACTGCGGCAAGGCCGCAGTCTCGGGGATGCTAAAGAACGCGCTCGACATGCCCGCCGCTTCGCTGCGCGAGTTTTTCCGTATATGGGACTGGCTTGAAAACAAAAAATCGCTTTCAATAGAAGCGATAGGCAATGCGGTCAATACTTGGAACATCAACGAGCTTGTGCGCGACGCGCTAGTTTCCAGGTTCCATGTCATCCAGTCATCGCGTCTGTTTGGCGACGCCGGCTTTCAGTTTGAAGATGCGATTGCAGGGACCAGCGGCGCGGCCCTTGTAATCAACATGGGCGAAGTGTCACCCACGATACGCAGAATAGTAGTCGAGCTGGTGCTAAGCAAGCTGGTGGACTTGTTGGAAAGAAAGGCGATCCCGCCCATCTTTCTTTTTGCTGAGGAGGCCCACCTGTACATCCGCGACACGTACTGGGAGGACATCATAACCCGCATGAGGCACTTTGGCATCTACACCACGTTCATCACTAACCAGCCAGATGCGATAAGCGACGGCATCTACCGGCAGGTGGACAACATTTTCTTGTTCAACTTCACAAACGACGGCGACCTTGACAAGATATCCAAGGTTTCGCTGGCAGACAACGATACCATCCGGTCAATAGTCAGGACGCTCCCCCAGCGGCACTGCCTTGCGATAGGCAAGGCAGTATGCGACCTGCCCGTCGTGGTAAAGGTGGCGGCAGCAGAAGTGCTGACGCTTGGAGAAACCAAAAAATTCTTCAAGAAATAAGGTTAAACGACGGCCGTCTGGCCGCGTTTTTTCGTTCCAATGTCTATCGCTTCAGCGACACTTGACACGAAAATCTTACCATCGCCTGACGAACCGGTGCTTGCGGTGTCGAGTATGGCCTTGATCACCTTCTCCACGTCCGAGTCTTCGACCACGGTCATGATGTTAGCCCTGACAGAGAATTCAGCAGCGAGCCTCTTTGTTCCCCTGCCGGTCTGGACTTGCGGCTTTTCTCCCCTTCCCCTTCCCTTTGCATCAAGGATTGTTGTCCCGCCCACTCCGGCCTTTTTCAGAGCTTCGTTAACAGCACTAACCTTCTCGGCACCTATAATTGCCTCTACACGCTTCATGCCACGTGGTAAAGAAAGTTGCAATATAAGGTTTTCAAATAATTAGTCTGTCAGAGTTGAATATAACCACAAAGAGTAATTGCAATGCAATTATCATAAAAATGACAAAAATAATACTTATCCGGAACCTCTATACCGAAAGTTCCACCGTAGAGTCTATAAACAGTACTTTGAGATTTTTATCGATTTGCATTGAGACAGGACGATAAGATCAAGAACCGAAGTAAACTTGACATAATATACGATATCCTTGTGCTGGCCACAAGCGGCGTAAAAAAGACTCACATCATGTCCCGTGCAAACCTCAGCTCGGAACAGATGAACTTTTACTTTAACACGCTCTTGCACCACAGCCTACTTGACGCCGGCAAGGACTCTGACGACAACCCAGTCTACAGGACAACGCAAAAGGGCGTCAGGTTCCTGCACTGCTGCGCGCAGATAAAATCGCTCATAGCGCCTGTGGCCAACGTAAGGATGCAGGGCGATCTGCTCTTCCTGTAGAATTTTGTTCGCATATCGTTAAACGCAATACCAGCCCACGCTGCACTGATGTCTTACCCAACGCAGGAAGACGAGCTCAGGGCAAAGGAGGCTCAGGCTGAGGAATTAAAGAAGGCCGAAGAGACGAGGTTCCTTTCCACTTTCCAGAGCGTTCCAAAGAGGGACGACGGACGCCTTGTCAGGATGGCAAATATGATAGTGACAAACTTTAACAGCATCGTGGCAGAGTCGCGGCAGGAGCCGTTTGATCGACAGGAGGACATCATGGCAGGAATGAAAAAGCTCCTTCAGGAGCAGATAAACGTGATCGATGCCCGCCGCCAGTACGCAGTCAAGCTAAACCCGTCAACCGCGACCAAAGAGCAAGCCTAGCAGCCGTGGTCCCTTGCCCAGCGCTGTGTTGCGAATTCGCTTGTTTCGCACTGGTCGGTGTCAAGCTCCGCGTGGCCACTATCCAGTAGCTCGCTGTTGAGGTTTGTTGACCCGCAGTATACCACTGCAATAACACTTGTTCTAGTAGTAAGCAGTTTGTCGTCCTGGTCTACCAACACAGTGTTTCCAAGACACAGATCCCTTGTAAACGACGTCGATTCCATATAGTCTTCTTCACCCCTTTGTGGCGCACTTGCAAGAGCAAGTTCTACTTTGTACAACGTGGCATTGATCCTCACGTAAAGCGTGTCGCCATCCACAATCCTTGTCGCCATTCCTTCGGCGCAGCCTGCTGTCCCTTGGCAGGCCGCAGAGCCAGAGCGCGCCGTGCGAGTCGCGCTCGCCTGGCCCTCTGGATCGTTCAGATCGTCGCTTGTGTCCGCCGCAAACTCCCATTCATTGCCGCCGTCAGGCATCCGCTGCCAAGTCCGGTCATCGTCGCCTAAGTCAACTAGCGACGGCGTGCTGTCTATTATCTCCCCGGAACCATCCGCAAGTTCTAGACTTTCCGCAGTATTCGACAGCACCTGCCCGTCAAGCTCGATGACATATGTCTTGTTGGCTTCTATCATAGTATCTGAAGGCACCCGGATGGTTGCAGACTTGAAAGATGTCGTTATCTCAAAGTCGCTGATGTCGGCGTCAGTGTCAGAGGGATTGTAGAGCTCTATCCACTCACTGTCTCTGTCGCTTCCTTGCGGATTAAGCTCGACTTCGTTTATTACAACATCAACCGAAGAACTTTCATCTAGGAATGGAGAATTGGTATCATCGGATGTTTCTTCATCAATAAGTGAAGTCGCGTCATCAATTGCGTCATCAATTATAGACTCTGTGTTGTTTAGTAGAGAATCAGTCAGGTTGCTGGCAATCGTGCTGTTGCTCTGCGCGCTGGCGATTCCGGCTGCAGGAAGACCCATGGCCAGCAACAATGCAAATGCGACGACCAAAGAATTCAATGAGATCCCCTACCTTTCTCAAATACCAAACACACTGGAAAATAATAACGGTTATGAAGTCTATCTCTAGAGCGAATGTTTACTGCCCGAGTTTTCTGTGCATGTATACCCGCTTCATCCTGCTCAGGCCAAAGACCAGTGCGATCACCACTGCAATGGCAATTGCTGCCTGCACTGCGGACACTGTAAGCCGGCTTCCCTTGCCGTCAAACAGCGTCAGGTCTATCGGCGCGACAAAGATCAACAGAAAAGCGGCCACTGCAAGTATCATGGCCCACATGCCCACCATGAAAAGCGCAAGCCCGCCTAGCCCCATCATCCCATCCCCAACATGACGTACTGGATCGCTATGGTAACAAACGCCAAAAACGCAGTAAAGCCGGCCAGCTTGAATATCTTGTACCCGATTTCTTTTTCGCCCAATGGGCCGTCGGCCACTATCAGCCTTAGAAGCGTCGCCGGCGCGGCCCGGTCAGTCGACGCGGCCAGCTTGAAGTCGTCCCGCAGGATCGTCGGTCTCGCCTTTACCTCTCTGTGTTCCACTATGCGCTTGACGCTTGCGAGGAACAGGAACGAATTCATGACTGCGGGCAGCAGGGCAATGACTCCGATTATTTCAGAGCTGCCAGCGATCGCCAGTGCGCCGTACATCGTCCCAAGCAGGAGCGTGCCCGAGTCGCCTGGAAATATCCTGCTTGGAAACTTGTGGTACCTATAGAATGCAACTGTCCCAAACAGGAGCGGAAGGGCGGCGAGAAAGACTTCATGACTGCCAAAAA
>JBDZWB010000172.1:0-3990 GCA_040255975.1 Nitrosopumilales archaeon | reverse complement strand
CGGCCAAAGACAAAACCGACATACATTATGGCTCCTTTTTGCAGTATGACTGATATCTGCGAAATTATTTTTCCTCCGTCAAAATTGATCTTGCCATCCTTTCGCGCGAGTGAAATTTCGTCAGGCTGAACAAAAAGGGGCTGCCTTACAGGCTGCAGCTGCTTTTGCTCTCGCATGTAGTTGAGCATCCTTACCACAAGCTGCAGGTCATGCTTTGTGTCAGGCAGAACGATGTCTTCGCTGTAGGGGGTGATCCTGTTCTGTGCTTCTGCCCCCTCGATTCTCAATGCCCTTGCAACTACTGGAAGCTTGCGCCATTCAGGCTTGAAATCCAGCAGGGCCAGTAACTCTTCGATTTCGCCGCTAAAAGCGGTAATGTCGTCGGCACTTCCCTTCTTTTGCCGAGCGACTATCTTTCTGATCTCGTTCCGGACTTCATCGGTATTCTTGAGCGGCCGGATGTTGAAGAGCAAACCATTAAGAATGGACTCTTTGGCTTTTGAATATTGCTGTCAGACTCCGGCGAGCTTTACCTTGCCGTAAAGTCGGGCTTGGTGGATCTCGCCAATCTCGTCGCGCTTGTGCTTCCTGCGCTCAAGGACATATCCGCTTGTAGAATGGTAGATTATCACCATGTCCTTTGGGTAAAAGGAGATCATCTCGTGGTTCTGAGAGTCAGACGCCATGTGGCGCAGGTGAATACGCTCCCATGAAAACAACTCGTCGATCTTGCCGCGGAAATGAAACGTGCTGCCGCAGGGGCACCTGACGTCGCGCCAGTTCCCAGAAATGTTGCGCAGCCACGTTTCGGACAATGAAACCACTGTCAATATGCGTTATTTATTATCCTATCCGCCAGTCATCTTTGTGAACCGGCTGCTGCTGTTGGTGTTCTTGATGTAATCGAGGTTCGCAAGGGCCACAACTGCCGAATCCCTGACTTCCTCGCTTTCGTCCTTGAGGGCATCATTGAGCGTCTTTCTTGCATCTTCCGAGCCGATGACTCCAAGCGCAACTGCCGCTTCGTGTCTGACGAAAAAGCTCGGGTCAGACTTTACTGCGTCTGCAAGCGCCCCGATTCCGCTGGTAAAGCCAAGCTGGCCAAGCGAAAACGCAGCCTCGTGCCTTACAAGGGCATTGTCATCTTCTTTTAGGACCTTTCCTATCGGCTTGATAGCGTTTTCGCCGGCAATGTCTGCAAGGATGCAGACTGCGCGTGTGCGGACTACAGAATCTTGATGGGTAAGCAGCTCTTTGAAATACTGCTCGTTCTTGCTTTCAAACTGTTTTTCCATTTCCTCGAATAGCTTGAGCCTGTCGTATGCCATGCGACATTACATAAAACAATGGGCTTTTATTTTTTCGCTCTCTTGCAGCGCTTCGAGACGTTATTATAGCGCCCCGGATTACCGTTTGTGCATATATGCGCGTAAGGTACTGGCGTCTTGGCATCACCGACCTTCTTGACGCAGCCTACCCTGCGGAAAAGGCCAACCACTGGGACATCAAGTGCTTGCAGGGAGAGTACGAGCATTTCGGGGTCTTTTGGTACCGCTACGGCACTCCGTTTGACAAAGAGCCAGTGCATGGCATCTGCTTCTACTTCAATGACGTACCGAAAAAGACTGTCGACGAGCTGGCCGCCTTTTTGCAGGGCAAGTTTGGTGGGCAGCTGCTCTACCGGCAGGCAAGAGGGTTCCTGCAGGGTTCAAAAGAGTTTGCAGACGGAAAATCGGTGGCGACGCTTGCCAACGAGCTGAGCCTGAAATTCAATGCGCCCGTCGAGCTGACGGTGGAATTTGAGAAGGCTACCAAGGAAGACGTCGACAGCGAAGCGTGGAAGCTGCCTGCCTCAAAGGCTCTTCCGATACCTGGCCCCGACTGAACGAAATAGCATTATATTTCTCGGGTGCCTATCTAGCCCATATTGAAGGCCGAGATGTCCATCCGGGAGCACATCGAGGAGCTAAGAGTCAGGGTGCTCAGGGTGGCACTTGCTATAATAATCATCACCATCTTTGCTATGACTTTTGACCTCAGGCCAGTAGAAGTCTCTGGTCTTCCGCTTGCCTACCCGTTCCCAGACCCGGTAAACAACATCTCTAGCCGGCTGACCTTCTACATGCAGGACTCGCTTCTGCCAGAAGGCGTGGAACTAATACAGACTGCTCCCGGCCAGGCATTCTTTTCGCAGATTTATGTCTCCGCCCTGATCGGGCTGACTGCCTCAATACCGCTCATCGTTAGGGAGATATCTGCGTTCATTGCACCTGCGATAAGTAGCAAGACAAAGATCGGGCTGTTGAACGTTTTCCTTCCAGCGGTTGGGCTTTTTGTCGCCGGCATCGCCTTCTCCTACATCTTGGTCATCCCATATGCCCTTAACTTCCTTTATCAGTACGGAGAAGCGCTCAACGTCGCAACGTTCTTGACGATCAATGACTTTATTTCGTTTGTTCTGCAGTTCCTGCTTGGCTTTGGCATAGCCTTCCAGCTGCCAATATTGATGTATGGCATTTCGCTTACAGACGCCGTGTCGCCGGAATTCTGGCGCAACAACTTTCGCTACGCCGCAATAATTCTGGTTGTTTTTGGCGCGATAATCACACCTGACGGAAGCGGAATTACGATGTGGTTCGTGGCGGGGCCCATGATAGCGCTCTATCTCGCAGGCATGCTTGTAGTTGAGAGAAGGGCCACAACCAAAACTAACACTTAAATTCTTAGTCAGGCTATCCTATAGCAGAAGATGGTCGCAGAAGGTCTGTTAATGCAGTTTGCCGGCCTAGGAGGCTGGGAATGGGTCATTGTCGTCGGCCTCATTGTCGTAGTCTTTTTCGGTGTGAAAAAGATACCCGAACTCGCAAGATCGTTTGGCAAGGCCACCGCCGAATTTGAGAAAGCAAGGATAGAGGCCAAGAGGGAGCTTCAGCAGATCAAGAGCGGCGAGCGCGTAGGACGGGAAAAGCTCGAATCGATAGCAGATTCGCTTGGAATCGACTACACCAACAAGAACGACGACGAGCTCCGTACCGCAATCGAGCTTGAACTGAACAAGAGCAAGCAGTAGCTTAAAACCTTTTTATTATATCCCTTTTTCAGAGTAGTCGTTGATCGGACTGCAGCAGATCGCATCCATCGTCGACCGGTACGACCTGAAAAACGTCACCATTGGCACCATAGGCAGCCACTCTGCCCTCGAAATAATGGACGGTGCCAAAGACGAAAATATGAAGACGGTTTGCATCTGCCAGAAGGGCAGGGATCTGCCGTACCGCCGGTTCAAGAGGCTCGCAGACGAGATCATTCTGCTCGACAAGTTCTCCGACATCATGAACAGGGAAAATCAGGAAAGGCTCAGGGAGCTTAACGTGATAATGGTGGCTCATCGCGCTTTTACCGCATACCTCGGGTACGACAACATCGAGAACAACCTAAAGGTGCCGATATTTGGCAACCGGTCGCTTTTGCGCGCAGAGGAACGCACCGCGCCACGCAACCAGTACTATCTGCTGGAGAAGGCAGGAGTCCGCCACCCGAAACTTTACCGCAAGCCTTCAGATATTGACGGGCCGGCGATGATCAAGGTGCAGGAGGCAAAGCGCAAGCTGGAGCGGGCGTTTTTCATAGTTTCATCATACGAAGACTACAAGAAGAAATCAAAGCAAAAGATCGAGCAGGGATTGATCCGCAAGCAGGATCTGGAAAAGGCGACGATAGAAGAATATGTTCCGGGCACATATTTCAATTTGAACTATTTTGTGTCCCCGCTGACGGGCGAAGCAGAGTTCCTTGGAATCGAAAGAAGGTTGCAGACCAACCTGCACGACTTTGTGTCAATGCCGGCAAAACAACAAATGGAGATGGACCTGCAGACTTCGAACATTGAAGTCGGACACACGCCGGCAAGCATCAGGGAGTCGCTTCTTGAAAAGGTGTTTGAGATGGGCGACAAGTTTGCAGTCGCAGTCAGAAAAGAGTATCCGCCGG
>JBDZWB010000012.1:0-16050 GCA_040255975.1 Nitrosopumilales archaeon | reverse complement strand
GACGGCGCTTGCATCGAAGCCTGTCCAGTCCAAGTATTCCAGTGGTACAGGACCGAGCATGACGTCCCAGCAAAGGAAGCGATAAACCACACATTTGCAGGAACCGGCAGCTCTGTCAAAGAAGAGCGCAAGGACTACACTGACAAGGCTGACCCAATAAGGGAACACGACTGCATTTGGTGCATGGCCTGTGTTTCGGTGTGCCCGCCGCAAGCCGTCAAGGTTGACCAGTCAAATCTGGAATTCCATGAAAAGGCTTCGGGAACTTTCAACGAAGCACTTTCAAAGAGCAGCGCACCGCCACCTCACGCGCACTAGCGCCTTCTCTTTTCTCTTCTTTTATATTTCTCGCCCATTACTGAAAGGTATGCCTGTCGTCTCTGACTCGTACATGGGCATGTTCATGCCGCCGGACATTTCCTTTCGGATAAAGCAGTTCATGGCTGCCCAGATCGACTTTCCCTTTATAAAAAAAGAAGAGATCACGGCGGCCTTCTACCTTCTTGGCAAGGACTATGGCGTTGCGGACGATTTGGAGATAAAGGCGGCTACTGACATTGCCAAGAGCACGGTTGAGCAGGTTGCAAGGGACATCAGACTCTATTCTTCTACCCCCCAAAAAATGGATTCGGCATTTACCCGTGAGAATTATACAAAGAGGTCGCTTCAGATAGTAGTCGACAGCGGAGTGCAGGCAGACGTTGACAGGCGCGTTGCTGGCGACCCCACTATATTGTCAGACTGCTTTGCGCAGCACATCGCCTACCATAGGCAGGGGTTCTTTTTCGAGCTTTTCCAACCGTTCAAGGCAGATCAGCTACCGCAGGAGTTAAGGGACAGACTTGAAGGCAGAATGCTCTTGCTTGGCTTTAACGTGAATGACAGACAGGCTCTCCCGTTCAAGAGCTCGCTCCAGCCGTTTTTCGAATGGATGCTAAAAGTTTGAAGAGTGGTCGATGACCCTTACCATGTGCTTCACGTCAAAGACCATGACTTCCTTTGGTAGGTTTATTGACAGCACGCGCTCTTCCGGCGGGTTGTAGCGGAGGACATGTACCAGCGACCCCGACTTGCCCAGTCTTCTGCCGGTACGCTTCTCAATCACTATTTCTGGATCGAACAAGGCATCAAAGGCGAAAAAGTAGGTTCCACCCCATACGTTGACCGAGTATTCTACCCTGTAATAGGGCACAGACATCCTTGGAAACAACAGGCTGCTTGCGGCATGTAGGTTCTCTCCTTCGTCATACATTCTGCCCCCGTGGAAGCTGTCGACAAACGGCACCTTTGCATAGACCGTCGAATTGACGGATTTTCTTGTACACAATGTTTCATAGCGCTTGAACTCGGCGTCCGGCATGGTGGCAGGACCGTACTTGGCGTCGTCGTGCAAGACTATTTTGCGGTTGACAAGAAACCTTTCCTTCGATTCTAGCAGGCGGCGGATGTTTTCGACAAACTGGTTTTCATTGCATTCGTATAGCGGCATTATCCGCCCACACCCTTGACCACCTTGGAAATCGTCATCCTTGAACCGCAGATGGTAATTATCGGATCCTTTGGATAAGCATCGCCTATCTCCTCAGAGACGCTGATTGTCTCCTCGTCCCTGACGTAGAGCATCTTGTTCCAAAACTTTCCGTCGGCAACAATTGTGACGGTGTCGTCAAGCAGGAACCCGATTTCAGAAAGGCTGGCCTGCACCCTCTCCAATGGGACAAGCACAGAAATCGACTTTAATTTCTGTTCGCCTTTCATGGCGATTATTCGCGTTTCAGGTATAAAAAATGACCGCATCTGTTAACGTATAATAGTAAGAAACCAAGAAAAGTGGCTGCGCGGATGTGGCAGAGTGGTCTTTTCCCTTTCCAAAAAGGGAGAACACAGTAATGCGTCGGCCTTGAGAGCCGATTCGCCTTCGGGCGATCAGGAGTTCGAATCTCCTCATCCGCGCCTTAACTTCTTCTTGCAGTTTCGCGGTGTTGTTTGTACTTTACACGCTGGCTGTGTTCCGACTTGATTCTCCGGTCAAGCCTAGCAATGAGCTCCTTTGACGCGCTGATCGGGTCGTAGCCGACTGCCTTTGCGTCTATCACGCCTCTTGAAGTAATGAGCCTCGTCCTTAAGGAATACTTCCGGGTCTTGTGTTTGTCCGCATATACCACTATAGAGCGAACGTCTCCGAGCTTGCCCTGAATCTTTTTCAAAAAGCGTTCCAGCTGCTCCTGGATCTCTGTCCTGTCCTGCCCGTCTTCAAGGTGCGCCATATGTATCATGGGAGCGCTGCTCTTTTTCGGGAGCACTAACTCGAGCGCGTCCTTTGGGGTCACGATGCCCATTGGCCTATTGTCTCCGGCCACGATCACCTCTTCGTTGCGCTTGAAGTGATCCACTATCGAGTTAAGCTTTGTGCCAGGTTCCACAGAGATCGTCCTCTTCATGATGTCCTTAACCTTGACATCCTTTATTGCCGCCGTTCCACCTGAAATTGCAGCTGACTTGCTGGTGCGTTCCCTCGGTGTCGCAATTATCCTGCCGACATCTAGGATGCTGAGCGTGCCCTTGAGCACCCCTTTTGTGTTTATCACAGGCAAGCGTGAGATGTTGTAGCGCCTCATCTTTGCGACCGCATCGGAAAGTGTCGTATCTTCTTCAATCACAATTGCGCCGGACATTACCTCGTCGACTATGGCATGCCCAAAGTCTGCTGTCGACACAACGTCCGTCTCGCTCACAATGCCGACGAGCCTCCCTTTTTCCACTACCGGCAGGGCTCGATTGCCACTGCCTATGATCAGCTTTGCTGCATTTTCAACATCCCTGTCTGGACCAATAGCAGAGGTGTTGACTATGTAGCTCTTTACCTTGGATGAAGGTAGCGCGCTAGAGTTCAGCAGCTGTTTTGCAAATATCATGCCGAGATACTTGTCATCATCGTCTACGACAGGTATCTGGTTGATCGACTTGTCAGCCATCATGTTAAGCGCCCGTGCGACTGTGTCTTCAGGAGAAAGTGTGAAAACGTCCCTAACCATTATTTCCGATACGTTCATTTCAATAGTCCAGTCTCGGTCTTGCTATTTTAAACGTTCACATTTGCAGGCGGCAATAGGTTATAATGCGCCTTGTTCAATCAAACATATCCATGGATAAGGAGCGGCGGCTTGTTCTTGCTGCAGCGGTAGTGGTAGTGGCAGCCGCAGTTGCAACTGCTATCTACGCCCCCTCCCAGACCACACTTCCGATACCAGAACCAGGTCAAGGCAGCAACAATACCCATTCGGGCGTGCAGGTAGTTGCTCAGAACCTCGAAGTTCCTTGGGCAATAGATATTGCTGAAGATGGACGCATATTCTTCACAGAGAGAGCAGGGAGGATAAGGATAATTGAAAACGGGACTCTACTTGGCCCAGCGTTTATCAACGTCGCGCAGAATGGCGAGTCTGGGCTACTTGGTCTAGCTCTCCATCCGGATTTTGCAGAGAACCACCTGCTCTATGTCTATCATACCTACTCTAACGGCTCTAACGTCTTTAACAAGGTGTTGATGCTGACTGAAAGGGACAACGAGATAATCGAATCAAGAGTGATAATCGATGGAATCCCGGCTGCAAACGGTAACGACGGCGGGAGAATAAAATTCGGTCCCGATGGCAAGCTGTACATCGCAACTGGCGACGCAAGGCAGCCAGATCTTGCACAGAACGCCAATTCTCTGGCAGGCAAGATCCTACGGTTGAATCCTGACGGCACGATCCCTGACGACAATCCGTTTGAAGGATCGCCAATCTATTCGTACGGCCACCGCAACATACATGGAATGGCATGGCACCCAGCCACAGGCGAACTGTATGCAAGCGAACACGGGCCCGAAGGAAATGATGAAGTTAACATCATCAGGCCTGGTGCAAACTATGGCTGGCCAATAGAAGAGTGTGATGGCGAACGCTTTGAAAAACCGGTGCTCTGTTTCAACCCTGCGATAGCACCGTCTGGAATCGTCATTCCGGCACATGACACTCTTGGATACCAGAACGACGTGGTTTTGGCAGCTCTGAGGGCACAACAGCTTAGGCTTATCGACCAGGAAGGGACCGAAAGCAATGTGCTGACAGGCTTTGGCAGGATTCGAGACGTGATAGAGGCGCCGGACGGCTCGTTATACGTGACTACGAGCAACAGGGATGGCAGGGCGCTGCCAGAAGAAGGCGATGACAAGATTTTAAGGATCATAAGCCCTCAGTAGCGTGGCACCGATGGGCAAAAAGTTCTATGAAATGGGCAGGGATGAGCGCCTTGAATATGTGAAAAAGGCTGCAGGTGTGGAAGATATTGAAGCGATGCTCAGGCCACTTGCATTTGAAGACGCAAACAAGATGGTGGAAAACGCCATAGGCACCATTTCAGTGCCTATGGGCATTGCGACGAATTTTGTGATAAATGGCAAGGAATGCCTAATTCCAATGGCGATAGAGGAACCATCGGTTATTGCCGCGGCCAGCAAGGCCGCCAAGATCGCCAGGGCAAAGGGTGGCTTTGCTGCAGAGGCTGACGACTCTCTCATGATAGGGCAGGTGCAGGTAGTTGGCGCAGTCAAGAACGCATTGCATAAAGTTATGAAAAACAAAAAGCAGTTGCTCACAGTCGCCAATTCGAAGAGCAGGTCCGTTATCGCAGTCGACCTGAAGGTGCGACAGCTGCGCGACACAAGCACAAACAAGATGGGCAGAATGCTGCTGGTAGAGATCATTGTTGATACAAAGGACGCAATGGGTGCAAATGCGATAAACACAATGTGCGAGGCAATAGCGCCACAGGTTGCCGAAATTACTGGAGGCGAAGTGGTCTTAAAGATACTATCGAATTACGCGACGAAAAGGATGGTGAGGTGCAAAGCCATCTTTGACAGGGACGAGCTTGGTGGGAGCAAAATAGTAAAGAGGATTCTGTATGCCTATGCTCTTGCGCATTCCGATGTCTACCGCGCAGTCACGCACAATAAGGGCGTCATGAACGGCATTGATGCGGTTGCGCTTGCAACAGGTCAGGATTTCAGGGCAATTGAAGCCGGCGCCCACGCTTATGCGGCAAGGGATGGCAGGTATAGATCACTGACAAAATGGCGCAGGACAAAAGAAGGTGACCTTGCCGGTGAAATCGAGCTGCCGCTGGCAGTTGGAATCGTCGGCGGTGTGGTGAACTCTCATCCGACAGCAAAACTCGCCCTCCAGATTTTGGGGGCAAAGAGCGCAAAAGAGCTGGCTATGACCATGGCCGCAGCAGGTCTCGCCCAGAACCTTGCCGCAATAAGGGCTCTGTCTGCCGAAGGCATCCAGGCCGGCCATATGAGGTTGCACAGCCGAAAATTCAAGTAGATATATATCCTCAAGAACGCCTTGCTGATAGTTATCGATGCCTACTGTGAAATTTGCAGTTCCAAAAGGCAGCATTGAGGAGGTAACATTCAAGCTGCTGGAACAGGCGTGGCAGCATGTGAGCGGTCGAGGTCGAACCTACAGGGTGAAACTTGGCGATCCCGAGATAGACGTCAAGATATTGAGGCCACAGGAAATCCCCACCTACGTGCAGGAGGGCTTTTACGATGTTGGCATCACCGGCAAGGACTGGATACTCGAGGCAAAGGCAGATGTAGAAGTCCTGATAGATCTTGAGATTGGACGCGTCAAGCAGGTGATAGCGGTTCCGTCGAGCTTTCCTTACAAGAATCTGGACGAGATGATTGCCGACTTTGCAAAGACGGGGAGGACACTGAGAGTGTCGTCCGAATATCTCACCACAACCTCGATGCACTTCAAGTCTACGGCAGCTTACAAAAAGGCGTACGGCAGCGCAGACCCGATGATAATCACGCCATGGCTAAGAGTAGGCGAGAACAAGAAGGTGGAGATATTCCTCTCTTTTGGCGCAACAGAGGCCAAGCCGCCAGAGGATGTTGACGCCATTTTTGATATCACAGAAACCGGCACGACGCTTGCACAGAACAACCTCAAGATAATAGACACTGTGGCGGAATCGACAGCGGTGCTAGTAGCAAACAAGAAGGCACTGAAGGATCCTGCCAAGCGAGAAAAGATTGCAGACATGATAGCTCTGTTGAGGGGCGTTGTTGACGGCAGGAAAAAGCTGCACATTTTCGTCAATGTCAAGAAGGAGAACCTTGAAAAGTTGTTGAAGGAGCTGCCGGCACTCAAGAGGCCAACCGTCAGTCCGCTTTCAGAGGAAGGCTGGTACGGTGTAAACACGGTAATCGACAAGAACGAGTTTATCAGAGTGGTCCCCAAGATGAGAAAGCTGGCTCAGGGCTTGGTGGTACTCGAGCCAAAGCAGATACTGCCGCTTGACGAGATAAACTTGGACGGATATTCCTAATGAAGATTCTCAACGTGACAGACCCAGCGGCTGAGGCTGCACAGCTCCGCAGGGCAAGTGCGATTACAGATTCGCTTTTTGCTGATGCGACTGCCATAATGAGAGATGTTGCGAAGCACGGCGATCAGGCGGTTATTGATTATACAGCAAAATTCGACGGAGTGCGGCTGGACTCGCTTTTGGTGAGCAAGCAGGAGATAAAGCAGGCGTATGGTCAAGTCACAAAAGAGCAGGTCAGGGCAGTAAGGATGATGAAGGAGAGACTGTTAGCGGCCGAACTTGCCGTGCTCAAGCGCTTAAAGGGCATCACTGTTTCGTCTGACGGAGTCAAGGTAGACAGGATGTTAAAGCCAGTAGCAAGTGTCGGCTGCTACATTCCAGGAGGCAAGGCACGCTACCCAAGCACGGTGATAATGTGCGCAGTACCGGCCAAGGCGGCAGGAGTAAAGAGGGTGGTAGCAACATCACCCCCAAGAAAGGATGGCACGATCGACCCCCTGACTCTGGTTGCGGCCGACATTTGCGGTATCGACGAATTTTACAAGATTGGTGGAGCACATGGCATCGCCGCGCTGGCGTATGGTACGCAGTCAGTGAAACTAGTGAGCAAGATAGTAGGTCCTGGCGGCATGTTTGTCACCGCTGCAAAGCTGATCGCGTCAGGCTCTGTTTCGACAGACATGGTTGCCGGCCCTACAGAACTGCTGATTTATGCTGACGCGACTGCCGATCCGCGCCTAGTCGCGGCCGACCTGATCTCACAATCAGAACACAGTACCGACACGGTCTGCGGCCTCGTGACAACGTCTGAGAAGATGGCGTCGCAGGTGCAAATGCATGTGCAATCGATGATTGAAAAGATTAGCCGTTCTGATATTGTGAAATCTAGCTTGGAGAACAACGGCTTTGTCGCCATTTGCAGGAACGAAAACGCGTGCATGGATTTTGTCAATGAATTTGCACCAGAACACCTTGAAATAATGAGCAAAAACGCGGATTCAGTAGCAAAGAAGATAGATTCTGCTGGACTTGTGCTGATAGGTCAGTACGCTCCGTCGTCTGCAAGCGACTACTCCTTTGGCTCAAACCACGTGCTGCCGACCCTTGGCTTTGGCAAGTCCCGGGCTTCGCTGTCGGTGCTTGACTTTGTCAAGCTGGTGAACAAGGTAAAGGCAACCAAAGCAGGGCTTGCAAAGGTCGAAAGAGCAGTCAAGGAGATGGCTACTGCAGAAGGATTGCTTAACCACTATGAAGCTGTGAGAGCGAGGAAAGATGAAGAATAGCTTTGAAGAATCTGTGAAAAAGATCGCCAGACTTGGTCACTACACCAAGCCGGAAAAGGTTGAGGGTGCGATAAAGCTGGATTCAAACGAGAATTTTGCGCTTGATAAAGAGTTTGTGTCGGCCGTTGCCTCTGAAGCAGCGCGGCACGTAGACTTGAGGGAATACCCGCTTGACCAGCTGGAAAAGCTGTATTCACAACTTGCCAAGTATGCAGGGGTCGACGAAGAATGCGTGGCGGCTGGCAGTGGATCGGATCAGGTAATCGAGCTTCTCCTTTCTACGCTCGGCGGCAGGCGGGCGACGGTGTTCGCACCAACATTCTCTTATTTCATAAACAGGTGCGAGCTGCACGGCATGAAAGTCGACCATGTGCCTCTGGCCAGGGACTTTACGCTTGACAAGAAGGCATTTCTAAAGAGCGCAATGAGATCAGACCTTGTATACATCTGCTCGCCAAACAACCCTACTGGCAACCAGATCGACAGGGAAACTGTGATCGAGATCGTAGATTCTCTCAAAGGCAAGTTGATCCTTATAGACGAAGCTTATGTTGATTTTGCAGACTACTCTCTTTCTGCAGACGCAACGAAACGCAACAACGTAATAGTGCTCCGCACGCTTTCAAAGGCGTTCGGGCTCGCAGGCGCAAGGGTAGGCTACATGGTGGCGAATAAGAAATTCATCCGCACTTTCAGATCCGTCATACAGTCGCCATATCCCATTAGCACGCTTTCACTTGCAATCGCTTCAGGCATTCTTGCTCAGGCGGATCAAGTAACGCAGACGATAAAAATTGTAAGAAGCGAAAGGGACAGAGTGTTTGACAGGCTGTCAAAGACAAAAGAAATAAGGGTCTTCAGGTCGGACGCCAACTTTCTCTTTATCGAAGCCGGCAGGCGCTACCAGCCGATTTTAAAGGCGCTGGAAAGCAGCGGAATAGTTGTCAAGATGCTTGGCAACATAGCCGGCCACAGGGGCTGCATGAGAGTGACGATAGGCACCCGTGAAATGAACGACAAGTTCCTTCAGTGCATAGAAGGGTCGCTGTAATGTACGATTGTGCGCTCTTTGACATCGACGGAGTGCTCGTAGACATACGCAAGTCGTACAATTCTGCAATAAAAAAGACCGTTGAATACATGCTCAAGTCGATGACAGGCAAAGCGTTTCGCGGCCTTGTTACCGACCAGATCATACTAAAGTTCAGGCAAAGCGGAGGCTTTAACAACGATACTGATACCACCTATGCGATAACGCTTGCGGCCCTCGCATTTGCTCCAAAGAACATAACAGAAGGAAGAAAATTCCTGGTGCGGGTGGCAGAAAATTCCGACGAGACAGGCTATTTGTCGGTAGAAAAGTTCCTATCCAATCAAGGCATTGAAAAGTGGAAAAAGCAGCTGAACTATCCTGCGCCTGTCAAGGACAGCATGCTTGCAAGGGTGTTTGACGAGCTCTTTTACGGCCCCGAGCTCTTTAGAAAGCAGAACAATCTGGAGCCTAAATACTGGAATGGTGGAAGGCCACTCATCAAGAACGACAGGATTTCAGTAAGCGCAAAGACAATGAAAAAGCTGAACGAAATGTTTGGCGGCAATCTTGCAATAGTATCCGGCAGAAGCAGGCTTGCGGCTGAATACTCGCTAAAGCCGGTGATGAAGTATTTCAATTTGGATGCCTGTGTTTTCCTTGAAGACGAAAAGCGCGAATATGCCAAGCCAAATCCGTATGCGATAAAACGTGCAATGGAAGTTATGAGCGCAAGGACTGCTGTGTATGCCGGCGACTCGACAGAAGACCTTTTGATGGCAAGGCGGGCTGAGAAGGAAGCCAATGCCAGGATAGCGTTTGTTGGCATTTATGGCAACAGCCCAAACCCATCCAAGACAGTCGCACAGTTCAAGCGTGAGGACGTTAAGGCAATCGCAAAAAGCGTCAACCAGTTACCGAACACGATAAATAAGGTACTGGCAGCTTAACATCCATTGGCTGCTGCAAGAAAGGCGAAGATTGAGAGGGTAACAAAAGAGACAGCCGTCACTGTGCAGGTAAACATTGACGGCACCGGCAAGACCAGCGTCAAGACAGGCCTCTCGTTCATCGACCACCTCGTCACTTCAATCGGCAAGCACGCCATGATAGACATCACGCTCAATGGCAAGTCAAATGACGGGATCGTCCACCACCTTGCAGAGGACGTAGCCATTGCGCTTGCACAGACGATAGACAAGGCGCTGGGCGAGCGGGAAAAGATTGCAAGGTTCGGTTACGCAGTGATCCCGATGGACGAAGCACTTGCGTATGTTTCGATTGATCTGGTCAAGCGCCAGTATCAAAAAGTAGAGCTAAAGCTGACCCGCGATAATATAGAGGGCGTTCCGAGGGAAGACCTTGAGCATTTTGCAAGGTCGCTCGTGCAGAACCTTAATGCATGCACGCACATGATAGTGCACTATGGCGACAACGACCACCACAAAGTCGAAGCTGCGCTCAAGGCGTTCGCAGTAGCATTGCGCATGGCGACAAGCATCGACAGCAGGAGAAGAGGAGTCCCAAGCACAAAGGGGGCTATGTGACTCTGGCGAAAATCGCAATATTTGACTATGGCGCCGGCAACCTGTTCAGCCTGAAATCCGCACTAGAGCGCAACGGAGCGGAAAGTGTAGAGATAATCTATGACCTAAAGGACCTAGACAGGTTCGACGGCTTGGTGCTACCGGGCGTCGGCAACTTTGACCCTGCGATAGAGTCGATAAAGGATAGCGCAAGACATCTTGACAAGGCTATAGGCAGCGGCATGCCAGTGATGGGCATATGCCTTGGCATGGAGATGCTCTTTGAGAGGAGCGAAGAGGGCAAGCTTGACGGCCTAAAGATACTGGATGGCGAAGTGGTGCTCCTTCCAAAGAACAAGGTCAAGATCCCGCACATGGGCTGGAACAACCTGCAGATCAGGGGTGACAGCAAGCTGCTGAAGGGCGTCAAGGACAACTCGTGGGTATATTTCGTGCACTCGTACCGCACGGCCCCAAAGAACCGCAGGCTGGTGGTGGCCACCTCCGATTACGGGGTCAGCGTTCCGGCAGTAATTGAAAAGGACAACCTGATAGGAGTCCAGTTCCACCCGGAAAAGTCCGGCGAAGTCGGCGCAGTCATGCTAAAGAATTTTATCGAAATGTGCGACAATGGTGCGAAATGAAGGTCATCGCCGCGGTTGACATAATGGACGGAAGCGTAGTCAGGCTTGTCAAGGGAGACCCTGCAAACAAGACCGACTACAGCAGCAGTCCCGTTGAAACAGCTAAAAAGTGGGAAGCAGCAGGAGCGGACATGTTGCACATAGTCGACCTTGACGCGGCATTTTCAAGTGGAGACAACTCGCAGCTGGTCGCAGCGATAGCAGGGGCGATCAAGATCCCGGTGCAGGTGGCGGGAGGCATCAGGTCGGTTGAGAAAGCAGAGGAAATGCTTGGAAAGGCGTCAAGGGTGGTGATTGGCACGATGGCATACAGCCAGCCTGAAGCCGTGAAAAAACTTGCGAAAAAGAACCCTGGCAGGGTTGTCATTTCAATAGATCAGGTAGGCGGCAACGTCATGGTGAAGGGATGGAAAGAGTCGGCAGGCATCAAAGTAGCCGACGCAATATCCCAGTTTTCAGTGATGGGCATCGAGGAATTCCTACTGACAAGCATCGAACGCGACGGCACACTGCAGGGGCCTGACATCGGCACTCTTGCAGAAGCCGCCAAGTCTGCAAGGATAATTGCAAGCGGTGGCATTTCCGGTTTGGAAGACATTGTAAAGGTCAGAAGCGCGGGCTGTAGCTCGGTCATACTGGGCAAGGCGATGTACGACGGCAGGATCACGATAGAGAGGGCGAAGGCACTGGCATGACACTTGCAAAGAGGATAATCCCATGCCTTGACGTCGACAACGGCAGAGTGGTCAAGGGTGTCCACTTTGCAGAGGTAAAGGACGCCGGCGACCCGGTAGAGCTTGCCAAAAAGTACAGCGAACAGGGCGCTGACGAGCTTGTGTTCCTTGACATCACGGCGTCGCAGCAAGGAAGAGACACTATGAAAAGCGTCGTGAGGAACGTGGCGAGTGTAATCGACATCCCGTTCACGGTCGGCGGCGGCATCAAAAAGCTCGAAGACGCCCGCGACATCTTGCTGTCAGGCGCCGACAAGGTTTCGATAAACACCGCTGCCGTCAAGAACCCCGAATTGATAGCTCAGCTGATGTCAATTTTCGGGAAACAATGCGTGGTGGTAGCAATTGACGCAAAGAGAAACTACCGCATCGAAAAAGGCAAGACAATATTCAGAGAAAAAGGTAAAAAGTTCTGGTTTGAAGTGAGGATTTACGGCGGCAAAGAAGGGACAGGCCTTGATGCGATCAAGTGGGCAAAAGAAGTTGAAAAGAGAGGAGCGGGCGAGATACTGCTGACCAGCATCGACGCCGACGGCACCGAGAACGGCTATGACATTGCGCTTACAAAGGCGATATGCAAATCGGTCAGGGTGCCGGTGATAGCATCCGGTGGCTGTGGAAGTGCTCGTCACATGCTAGACGTGTTTGACAAGGCTGATGTCGATGCTGCGCTCGCCGCGTCAATATTCCATTATGAGAAGTCGACGATCGATAAGGTAAAGAAATATCTGAAAAGGAATAGTGTCAAGATCAGGATCTAGTCCAGGTATTTATTCCGGACCCTTATCCTTGTCAAAGGGCGCAATGACTGCAAGGACATCGAATAGTTTGAAATAACCCTTTATACGATCATGAGATGATGTTCAGCGCTCCCAACCACATCCCTTTTGAAAGTCATCTTGAAGGTCTGAAAGAGCCTGCAAGGACGATAATGCTGGACCTTCGTAGTTTTGTCAAGTCGCTTGGCAGCAACGTCATCGAAGAGGTGAGGCCGCACAGAGTCGCTTATGCAAAGACCATGAACTTTCGCACCTTCCTTGACATCAAGCCTGCGGGCGATTCCCTTGTGCTGTCGGTAAGGTATGGCAGAGCCGCTCCTCCAGCGACAGCAACTGTCAAAACTGTTGAAGACGCCGAGGCTGCAAAAAAGCAGATAGCTGAGGCATACCAGAAAATTCAATAGTTTACGGAAAAGTCGGCAAATTCGCCAGTGTATTTTTCGAATTTCACATTCACGTCGTCTACCTTGGCCTTTTGTGGTCCGACATGGCACCACTCGATCACTTCGTTGACATCAACCTCATTACCTTCAAGGACAGCCTCAACCCTGCCATCCTGCAGGTTGTGCACCCAGCCAGTGACATTGTGCCTTGTCGCTACATCCTTTGTGTTCTGCCTGAAATAGACACCCTGAACAGTGCCGCTGACAAAGACGTGGGCGCGGGTCTTTTTGCTATCGCTCACTTGCCAGTATTGTATTAGTTGATTTAAAAAATGTTCCCGCCGTAAAAATGGCGGTTAGACTAAGTCGCCGCCCTCTTCTCTAAAGAGGCGCTCGTACGTGGTTTCCTTCCTCACCAGACTGAACTTGCCGTCGCTGTCCTTCATGACTATCGGCGGCTTGATCTGGCAATGGAAAGGCATGTTGAACACGACCGAGTAGGCACCGACGTTGTAGAACGAGACATACCTACCGACCTCTGACTCGGTCAGGTCTGACGCCTTTGAAAGCGGGAAGACGTCGTACGTGTCACAAAGCCTTCCTGCAAGGTGCGTGTTCTTTACCGGCGCAAGCGCGGTGGTCCTATCCTTGCTATCCACTACCGGCACTACCTCCTGTGGATATTCCTGCTTGAGCAGCGCTGCGTCGAGAAGTATATGGTAGCCAGCATCGACTATCACTATCTTGTGCTCGTTGTATTCCTTTGTATTGACTATTCTTGATACCAACATCGACGACTCGGCGACCAGAAAGCGGCCGCTCTCGATCATGAGAGTGAATGTCCCATGTGTCTCTGCAAGCTGGTTCAGCTTGCTGACGTGATTTTCGGCCATCTGAGCTGGAGTGGGGACCGGGTCGTTGTAGAACACGGGCGTTCCTCCACCAATATCAAATGTGTTTACCTGGAATGCAGGGTTCTCCTTCTTCATCTTGGTCATGAACGCATCCATCTTGTCCAGCGCGTGTGTATAGCATGAAAAGTCGGTGATCTGTGATCCCAGATGGAAGTGAAAACCCTCGAATTTGAGAAGGTCGTTGCCCATGATGTGCTTGACCATCTTGGCGGCACTGTCGATCGTGCCACCGTTGAATGGGACACCGAACTTGCCGTTCCTGTATGAAGCGCGAACTTCAGCCTTTACGCCGACCTCGGGGTTCACGCGAATCATAGCGAGCGGCTTTGTTCCTACCTTGCTTGCAGCCTTTGCCAGATTTGTCATCCCGTTAAAAGAGCTGACTACAACCCTTCTTACTCCGCTCTGGAGCACTTCAATGTACTCTTCGGGTTCTTCTGTCACGCTTGTGTAAATGACGTTCTCAGGGTCTGCCTTGCACCGCTTGATAAAGTGAAGCTCGCCAAGCGAAGTCAGGTCAAAAGTCAATCCGTCCTTCATGAACGTCTTGATCACTGCCGGCGTAAAGTTGGCCTTGATCGAGTACGCGACCTTGACTGGACCCTTGTACTTTGAATATGCGCTGTGCAGTTCCTTGGCCTTTGCGTGCAGCGTGTCTTCATCCACCAGATAAAGCGGTGTCCCGTACTGTGCAACTAATTTGCAGATGTCAACGGGTTTGACAAAACGGTTTAGAGCGGCTGCAGCTGGTTTCTCTACGAGTTGAACCTGTGAATTTTCAACCAATTTCTTTTAGTTAGGTCTATCATAAAACCAATTGCTTAAAAACATTTGCCTTGACAGAATGTCGGAAAAATTTCAGACAAAAAGAAGAAGAGTTTAGCGGTAGTACGGGACCGCTTTCTCTGTCGGCTTGCCTTCCCTCTGCGTCTTGATCTTCCTTACCGCTTCTTCAAAGTGGCGCAACATCACGTGTGCTTCTGCCGCATGCTTTGCCGCTTCTTCCGGTGTTGGATACTTTGCAAGGTACTCGTGTAGCACAAGCGACACCGCCGTGTTGGAAACTGCGCTTGTGTCTGCGCCGCTAAAGCCTTCTGTCAGCTCGGCAACCTTGGCAAAGTCCACGTCTGGGCCCATCGGCTTGCCCTTTGCATGGATTTCCAGAATTCTCTGCCTTGCTGCTTTGTCGGGCATTGGGACGAACACGATTTTGTCGAATCTTCCAGGACGCAAGAGTGCAGGATCAATCATGTCTGCTCTGTTTGTTGCAGCGATTACCACTACGCCTGAAAGCGCCTGAATGCCGTCAAGCTCTGTCAGTAACTGTGATACGACGCGCTCGGTGACCATGCTGTCGCCTCCCATGCCCCTTGTCGGAGCAATCGAGTCGATCTCGTCAAAGAACACGACGCAGGGCGCGGCCTGTCTTGCCCTTCTAAAGATTTCGCGGATTCCGCGCTCGGATTCGCCGACCCACTTGCTCAAGAGCTCGGGGCCCCTTACGCTGATGAAATTGGCTTCCGACTCGGTCGCGACTGCCTTTGCAAGCAGCGTCTTGCCGGTGCCGGACGGTCCGTGCATCAGTACGCCTTTTGGCATTGTGTGCCCCAGCTTTGTGTAAAGATCTGGATATCTCAATGGCCATTCGACTGCTTCCTGTAGCTCGCGCTTGACTTCTTCCAGTCCGCCGATGGCAGACCACGGGATGTCTGGCGATTCCAAGTAGACTTCTCTCATGGCAGACGGCATTACTTCCTTGACTGCGTTTTCAAAGTCGCTCATGGTGACCACAAGCTTGTTCAGCACTTCTGGCGAAAGCTTTTCGTCCTCCAAGTTGAGCTCGGGCAATACGCGCCTTAGGCACTTCATTGCAGCCTCTTTGCAGAGATACTCCAAGTCTGCACCGACAAATCCGTGCGTCACTGCCGCGATCTTGTCCTGATCGACATCTGTGTCAAGCGGCATGTTGCGGGTGTGGATCTGGAGGATTTCCAAGCGGCCGCGCTTGTCCGGGACCTTGATCTCGATTTCTCTGTCAAAGCGTCCTGGTCTTCTTAGAGCAGGGTCAATTGCGTTTGGCCTGTTGGTTGCCGCAATGACAATGACCTTTCCTCTTGCTTCCAAACCGTCCATCAGTGACAACAGCTGTGACACAACTCTTCTTTCGACCTCGCCGGTCACTTCTTCGCGCTTAGGAGCAATCGAGTCGATTTCGTCTATGAATATGATTGAAGGAGCCTTCTCCTTTGCCTCCTTGAATATTTCTCTCAACCTAGCTTCCGATTCGCCATAGAACTTGCTCATTATCTCCGGCCCGGATATGCTGATAAAGTGAGCATTACTTTCATTGGCTACCGCCTTTGCAAG
>JBDZWB010000011.1:0-16085 GCA_040255975.1 Nitrosopumilales archaeon | reverse complement strand
TTCTGGATTTTTGTGGACTACAATTCTGTGCCTTGACAACCGCAACCCTGCGATAGAGCGGGAATACCATCCACAGGCATGCAGCATAATACCCGGCGTTTTTGCTCCAATCGAGCGCGATGACACAAGGAAAGGGATGGTATTGGACTATGTGCCAAAGTTTGACGAGCGCGACCTCCGGGTAAAGATAATTGATAGAAAGATAGTAAAGAGCGCAGTCGATTTTGACAGCAAGAAAGCAATAGTAAGCTTTGGACGTGGCATCAAGGATGCCCCTGAAGAAAACATCAAACTGGTAGTCGAGCTTGCCAAACAGATAGGCGCCGAGGTAGGCATTTCTCTACCGATATCCAAAAAGCCATTTGCAGTAAGCGAGGGAACAAGCTCTACCTACATGATCCCTGACAGGGTCATCGGGACAAGCGGCCGCAAGGTTGCTCCTTTGCTGTACGTCGCGGCAGGAATTAGTGGAGCTATGCAGCACATCGCCGGAATGAAAGAGTCGGGCTTTGTCGTGGCGATCAACCCTGACGAGGACTCTCCAATAAAGGACGAGTGCGACATTTTCATAAAAGGCAGAATTGAAGAAGTGGTACCGCTTTTGCTTGAAGAACTCGTAAAAAAGAAGCCTGCAATAGAGGTGAAGAAATGATGGAAAGCTATGACGTGGCCATAATCGGCGGCGGGTCCGCTGGCCTTGCTGCGCTAAAACAGCTCTCAACTCTTGGCAAGCAGGCGGTACTGATTGAAGCAGGCAAGCAAGTTGGTACAAAGAATATTTCTGGCGGCATACTCTATTCAAAAAAGCCCAAGCATGGCCGCTCATACAACGTCGAAGATGTTTACCCTGAATTCCTCCAAGAGGCGCCAGTCGAGCGCAAGATAACACAATACATGCTGCATTCTACTTCCCAGAACAAGGTGTTTACCATGGACCTGACAGCTGCGCACGAATACCAGGCAAATTTCGGATATTCTGTCCTGCTAAACCGGCTCAATGGATGGTTTGCCAAGAACGCAGGCGAAAGCGCCGAAAAGCAGGGCGGGGGAATCGTGTCGGGTGTGCATGTCCGCTCTATGAGTTGGCAGGGTGACAAAACTGTAATCGAGACTGACGAGCTTGATCCTTTCGAGGCAAAGGCAGTGATTGCTGCAGACGGCGTCAATTCTGAAGTTGCAGAGATGACCGGCGCCCGGCCAAAATTCACGCCAGAGCAGCTGTACCAGGGAGTCAAAGTAGTAGTCAAGCTGCCTGAAGAAATAATCGAGCAGAGGTTTGGTGTCGGTCCTGAAGAAGGCTCGGCACACCTCTTCGCCGGCGATGTCACACTCAACCACATCGGAGGAGGATTTGTTTATACCAACCGCGACACGCTTTCTGTCGGCGCTGTCTACCACTATGACTCGCTAATGAGCCGGCCTGCAGAACCTTACACGCTTGTCAATGCGTTGCTAAAGAACCCCTTGGTGACCGAGTTTGTCAATGACGAGGTGGCAGTCAAGGAAGAGATCGACAAAGACCTTCCAAAGGAAGAGCAACTCAGGGCAAAATTTGCTACCAGCAAGCTGATAAAGAATTGGACAGAGCTTCGCGACGCGTGGTATTCGCCGTCAGCTCGTAAAAAGCTGATTGAAGGAGGCAAGTACAAGACCGAGGAGGAGATCAAGTCGAGGCTAGACTTTGTGCGGAACGAGCTTGCGAGCAAGTACGGGACAAAGTTTGTCACAGACTATGTCGAGCTGGAATACTCTGCAAAACTGGTTCCTGACGGCAAGCGCTGCGCAATGAAAAAGCCATACTACAAGAATGTATTGTTTATCGGAGATGCTGCTGGAAGAGGCGTCTTTATCGGTCCGAGGATTGAAGGCCTCAATGTCGGGATCGACGATGCCGTGAGGGCTGCAAACGCAGTTGCAAGAGCGATTGACAGGAACAACTTTGACCAGCAGCACATGGGCGAATACTATTCCCAATCGGTGGAAGAAAGCCCATACACGCGTGACATGAAGGAGATAGACAAGGACTACCTGAAAATATTTCTCGACGCCGCAAGGGACGTTCCAAAGGACATTGTAGGCCAGCGCTATGGCATGGTGTTCCGGCTGATGTCAAGCAGCACCCTCAGAGGACTGGCAGTAGGCTTTGCAAACATCCTAGGCTATGACAAGCTGCTGCCACTGGTCGAGTCAGAGGACACGTATGTGCAGGTTCCTGTAGAGCTAGCAGAAAAGATGGGCCGGACTGTCACTGCAACGTATGAACCGACGCTTCCTACCGTGGCCCAGCGCGTCGCCCGGCTGAAATACGATGATGACCGCCTTTCGCACATAAAGGTGCTTAACCCCAAGTCAGAATTCATGAAAAAGATGGTGACCCTCTGCCCGACAAACTGCTACAGCATGGAAGGGGGCAACGTGACGCTGCAGCACGAGGCGTGCATCGAGTGTGGAACATGCGCTAAAGAGACAGAGTGGCGTCACCCGAGGGGAGAAAAAGGGATCGTATACCAGTATGGCTAGTTCTTCCACTTGATCGAGCAGCCAATCGAAGGATCAAAGTCCTTCTCAAGCCTCTCTCCCCTTAGCAGCTTGCGGACATTGTTTTCCATCACTGGGATTGTTGGCTTTGCTTCTGGCTCGAGGGCGTCATTTATCCTGCCATGGAACGCCAGCTTGCCGTCTACGAACAAGAACGGGTCTGGAGTGCACACTGCGCCATAAGAGCGAGCAACGTTCTGGCTGTCGTCGATCAGATATGGAAAGTTGAGCTTGTAGTTCTTGGCAAACGCGACCATGTTGTCAAAGCCTTCGTCCTTGTAGTTCGGGTCGTTGCTGTTGATTCCAATTACCTGAAGTTCGGAGGGGCTGAACTTGCTCTGCAGCGCCACAATGTCGCCGATCCTTGCCTTTACGTAAGGGCAGTGGTTACAGATGAACACTACGAGTGTAGCCTTGCTCTTGTACTCTTGCAATGAATGCATCTTCCCGTCTACGCCCTTTAGCGTGAAATCTGGAGCCATACTGCCAGTATTCAGAACTTGAGGTGATGATTCGGTCTTGACCATGATTATTTATCGAAATTATAGATATTATATCTATTGCGAAGGGGTTAGTGTTATAAGATAATCAGGTACTTTTGCTGACATGCAGAGGAGAGATAATAATCGGCTTCTGCCCCTTATAGTCGTCATAGTCTCTGCCGCTTCAATAGTGACCACGATCATACTTGCCTTTTACGGGATCTTCTTTTTCTTTCTCTTCATACCGATTGCCTTTGGGCTGCCGTGGTCGATAAAGAAACTGTGGAGAAACAGAGCTAGAAAGCAGTGGAACGTCGAAGACCTGCGCTAGGTTATTCCAAGCAAGTATCTCAGCTCTTGCGTTGATTCCTCGAGATCCCTTTTCTGCTCATCATCTGCCTTTTGCATCCATTTGGCATTCATGTTGCTGGTTTTCGGTATGTTCTTTTCAAATCCACTGTACCATTCAAGTTCACAAAAATCTACAACTCTTTTGATTTCGTCACGCGGATTGGTTATCAAGTCCTCATAACGTAGCTCGCAATACCTGTCTGAACCAAAGGCATTTGCTTCTCTGGCTTTACCGACCAACTCCCCCCATGCTTGGCCGTAATTGAAAAGCTCAGAGCGTTCAGGCTTGTACTTGTCGCCAAGGATCTTTTTCAGACTGAGCAAGAACATCGTAGGATTTGCCTCGCCTTTCTTGTTCAGGATCGAATATGCAACTGCCCTTCCGTCCCTGATTATGTGCACAAACTTGGCATCCGGAAAGATGCGATCAAGTATCCTTACCCTGACACAATGCTGCAGGTTCTTGTTTATGAACCGCGGCCTTTTCCAGAGGTTTTGCACTGCGGCAACGTTTTTTCTCAAATGTGCCTTCATTTCTGGTGTTAAATCGTCCTCTGTCATGTAGTTATAAGTGCCAAAATACTGAATCCAAAACGCGTTTGCCTCATGAGGTACAGTGGATGCCTTGTCTTTGTGTAACAGGTTGTGCATTTTGAATAGTGTCGTTCGCTTGTCGCCGACAAGCCTGCCTTGCTTGTGAATGCCGGCTCTGAGCATATTGAGCGTGACATAAGCAAGGTCTCTGTGAGCGCAAAGCGTGTCATACAGCACCGTGGTTCCAGAGCCCGGAGCCCCAATGATAAAAACTGGCTTTACTACTGCAGTCTCGTCAGCCCGAGATTTTGTCTGCATTGATACGAAAATTCAATCGATTCTGCTCCTTTTATGACTTAATGTAGATTGTGCTAGAATGCATTCTACCGGAATTTGCTGTCTAAATTCATATCAAGTAGGCAGATAGAATTTTCTCGTAAAGCGTGACAGCCAGCTATAACCCGCGAGAATATTGGCTTGCTCGAGGAAAGGTGTACAAGGAGCAATTCAGACACGATCCAGAAAAGCAGCTTCAGGAAGAGGAGCTCCTTGCCTACCTAAAGACGATCACTCCTTTTCAAACAGTCCTTGAAGTCGGATGCGGATTTGGAAGGATCTCAAACATAATCCTATCAAATTTTCCTGACATAGAGGAGTACCTGGCAGTGGACATGTCGCCAGACCAACTAGAGAATGCCAAGAGGTATGTTAAATCGGACAGAATCCATTTCAAGGAATCTGATATACAGTCACTACAGATTGAAAAAAAGTATGATCTGGTAATTGGAGTATCTGTTCTCCTCCACGTGCTTCCAAGCGAAATCAATGAAGTTGTATCAAGGTTGGTCAGCTTCTCAAAGATGCATGTGATAAACGTCGACTATTATGAAAGCAAACCAAAACAAATAGCTCCCCACAACTTTATGCACGAGTATGGAGCGATATACCGCAGCCTGCCATCGGTCAAGCACGTTAAGCGCATTCCAATAATCCGGAAAAAGATGTTTTCTGCAATGGATATCAAACAGTCGATATTCCATGCCGTCGTTGAGCCAGATCAATAATTACAAATAATGTCAAATGCGATTAGGATCAGATGTTGGATTCTATCGATGACATTTTGCAGCTGCCGCAGCGCAAGCTGGTAGTAGCCCAAAACGATGTACATTTGGACAAGCAGGCAAAGAACCAGATTTTTGTCTTAATGGTCGAAGAGTCGCGGGGCTCTGCCGGCGGGAGGGCTGCAGGCTCGGGTCATCGGCGCGTGGAAAAAATCTATGGATTTTCATGTGACGCAGGCAAATGCATCAAGTTCTTTGAAGCAAGTGATCAGGAAAAAGTAGACCAGTTTGACATCCCCTACAGCGCCGTCGCAATGGATATCACTCTCTCTGACGGCAGACCCTTCGTGGTACAAGGAATTGTGGATCCAGATTTTGTGGCGTCATATCTCTTGGTGATAAACAATCTAAAATAGGCTTGCGCGCCAAACTGAAGCCATGTCAGAAGAACATCAGAGGCTTGAGCAGACAGCCTCTGCCATCGAAGACCTCATTTACATGGGAGTTATCCGACTTGAAGACTCACAAAACAAGGCGCTGTTGTCGCCCCAGTTTTCACTCATAGTATCCAACGTCATGACGAACATGAAGATTGCAGACGGCGACAGGGACGAGACAATGAGGTTGATGTACTTTTCGCTCTTGATCTACTTGAACGAACACCTGAAGGTGCCTAAACGGTTTGTCATGTCACTTGGAAATGACTTGGAGAAGAACCGCGAAAGCATGGAAAGTGGCGAGATCGTCACCGCCTACGTTGCAGTCCTGAGCGAAATATGGTCGCAGAACCGCAAATAGCTGTTCAAAGTACGAGATTTCATACATTTACAAAAGGTACACCATAAAGAGCAGATATTAATCTGTAGAGAGTAAAGCTGTAAGATCCTCTGACGGCACGCTTTTAAGTAGAGCAAAGGTAACTGCTTCCCTGCAATGTTTGCAAAGAGATCGCTCAAGCCTGCGATAATAGAATCGATACCTATGCTTCGAAAGGCAAAACCGAAAGTGTGGGTGGAGGCCTATGGGTGTTCAGCAAGCATGGCTGATTCTGAAATGATAAGCGGGCTCTTGAAGGGCGCCGGATATGAAATTGCACACAAGCAGAGCGAGGGCATGCTGAACCTGATAGTCACATGCTCTGTAAAGGATACGACTGAGCACCGGATGGTTAGCAGAATCAAGGCAATGAGCAAGTCCGGTAAACCACTTGTAGTCGCAGGCTGTTTGCCCAAGGCAGATAGGACAAAGGTTGAGGCACTGAACTCTTATGCAAGCATGCTCGGTCCACACTCGATTGATAGCGCACCTGCTGTGGTAGCCTCCGCGCTTGCAGGAGGTCGTCTGGTCGCACTTGAAGATTCTTTAATCGACAAGATCAATATTCCAAGGGTCAGGATCAATCCTGTTATTAGCATAGTCGAAATAGCTAGAGGATGCATGAGTGAATGCACGTTCTGCCAGACAAAGCTCGCCAAGGGGTGGCTGCAGAGCTACAGGATAGGCGACATCGTGAGGCAGGTCAGAGAAGATGTTGAAGCCGGCTGCAAAGAAGTCTGGCTTACCTCAACCGACAATGGATGCTATGGTAAGGATATGGATACTGATCTAGTTGAGCTTCTAAACGCCTGCTGTTCTGTAGAAGGCGATTTTAGGATCAGACTGGGCATGATGAATCCGATGTACATGCCTGAAATGCTGGACCGGATGGTCAGTACCTTCCAGCAAAACGATAAGCTATTCAAGTTCTTGCACATCCCAGTTGAGAGCGGAAGCGATAAGATATTGAGAAAGATGAAGCGCGGCCATACCGCAAGGAATTTTCTTGAGACAGTACAGACCTTCAGGAACAAGATACCCGAGATGACAATCTCTACAGACGTTATCGTTGGATTTCCTTCAGAAACAGAAGATGATTTCAAGCAGACGCTTGATCTTGTCGAGAGTGCCAAACCCGACGTCGTCAACATCTCACGCTATGGCGCCAGGCCCGGCACGGAGGCTGCAAAGTGGAAAGGCATGAGAGTTCGCTCCCAGGTGGCTAAAGAAAGATCAGAGAGGCTGCACATTGTTGCAAAAAGGCTTGCAAAAAAGCGCAATTCGCAGTGGCAGGGATGGCAGGGTGAAATTATTATTGATGAGATTGGAAAAGTGGTGCAGGGCAGGAACCATGCATACAAGCCTGTAGTCTTGTCAAACCCTGATCAAGTCTCGCTTGGCGACAGAAAGCGCGTACAAGTTTATGATTTTTCCAACTTTTCCCTAAAGGCGCAGATAATTTAGACGAGCTCAACTTTATTACGTCACGGATAGCTACCGGTTAATCACCAAAGCTTTTTAACATGAACCCTGTATTTGTGTACGGGGAGCTCGGGGGATCAATGAACGATCTTTTGATCAAGAATCCAGTGCTGCTGGTGGGCATAGGCGGCGCAGGAAGTAAAATCGCCACTGCGGCAAGCGCCGCTCTTGGATGCAAATGTCTTTTGATAAGCAACGACAAAAAGGATCTGATACACAATGAGAAATGCACAGCAATCTTTGTCGATTCTGGCGAATGGGTCAATCCATCAAGCCTAAAGCTACGATCTTTTGTCGAAGCCCACAAACGCGAGATGAGGGCTGCGATGGAAGGCTATTCAACGGTAATCATTGTCTCAAACTTGGCGGGCCGCTCTGGCACTGCAATGGCTCCTCTGGTGTGCAAGATGGCAAAAGAAACTGGCACTGTAATCTCGATAACGATCATGCCGTTCAAGTTTGAGAAGGATCGCATTTTCAGTTCCGGCACTGCTCTCAGGCGCATACGCGAAGCCTCAGATTCCACTATTGTGATGGACAACGACGCATTTCTCGACAACAACCCTGAGCTCTCTCAAGATGAATGCTTCTCTATAACAAACAATGCCATCATAGAGGTTGTTGCCTCGATATCGACCGGCACGGTGAGGTCACAGATGAACATACTGTGCACGAGCAGGCCAAGCGCCAGCTCGGAATCGTCGCTCCGTGACTCGGTGGCCATGCTGTACGATGCTGTACCAGAAGCCGAGACTGTCAAGAGGGCGATGGTCTATGTCATGGGTGGCGACAAGATTCCTGTCGGCGACCTAAACAAGCTTGTAGGACTCGTACAGGGCATATTCAAGGAGGAAGGTGCAACCGAGGTGGCAATGTCTTCGGTGGCGGCTAGCGATGGTGTGCGCGTGCATCTGGTCGCATCGGCTCCTCAAAAGACCCGGTTTGACCGCTATGATCCATTGGGTGACATTATTCCTGATGTGCTTGACTGGGACGAGCCTGACTCGGCGCCGGACATCCGACTGGCAATACCGACAATCGAATAGGTCTGTTTTTTTCAGTACCTATTTTTCACATTTTAATTGAAATGTATATGCATGCCAATTCGTCTATGTTGTGGTTCGCTGATTTAATTAGCCTGTCTTTCAGCCAAGTTTTTTCTTATTCGCGGCATCAACAATTCTGCCACTTCGTTGCCAAAGATACTGGCTAGTTCTTTTTTGATCTGACGCAAAGAATATTGTTTAGAGCCGGAAAGGTCGATACCTGATTCTTCGAGTGCGTCCAAAAGAGTTTCAACAAATGACCTGCCAATTACTTTTTCCAGGCTAAGAATGGCATTTTTCAACTCTGGTGCATGTATTGGATGTTGGTTGTAATCAATTTTCAATATAGTTGCAGTAGCGTCATCTCTTGTGGCTACCTTATTTAAAAGTAGGCAACACTCAGTGAATTTTACTATAAGAATTATACATTCACTATGGCAACAACTAGAAGACTTGCCAATGAATTCAAGGAAGGATTGTTTGCAACACTTATCGTGCATTTAAAACCCTGTGAAAACAAGTAAAACACAAACATTGCAATCGAATAGGTTTTATTACAAAACTGTGACAGAAACGCCATGATCACTTGCGGCTGCCGTTGCATCGTCTGCAAGAGCCAGCAGCTGACAAGCCATTCTTTTGTGGCGCCGGATGGCTATGATGACATACATCATACCTGCAAATCGTGCGGCACCCATTTCAACCACCTAGATGGTGAGACATACGTCAAGTGCGAGATCTGCAAGTTTCCTTGATTATCTGTCAGTCAGTTTTTTGTGATACATGCTCTTGCAGGGCTGACCCTCGACCATCTTCACCTCTTTCATTCTTTTCTTGTCATAGATGGTCTGGAAAAACTTGTAGCAGACAGGGCAGACTTCGATCATCTAATCATCGGAAGGTTGGATGGGTTAAAAGTTTAGCTGCGGCAGCCATTTGCACAGTTGGTTATATATTGCCGAAAATTATTTTACTGGTGCGATGAGCCGCGCGGATCGATCAAAAGTGTCGACGGTACTCGGCAGACTGCTACTGCGATCTGGCAAATGCGCATGCGGACATCAAAAGGACTACCACATCAGCGGCAAGCACAAATGCATGGTGGGAATCTGCCCCTGTAACAGTTTTGAAAAAACAGACTAGGCCTGCTTCTTGGTTTCTTCTGGTTTTGGTTCCGCTGTTGTTTCTGCAGGAGTTGCTTCAGTCTGGGGGGTTGTAGCTTCGGTCGTCTCTGGCTTTTTCTCTTCTGCGGGTGCTTCAGCAGCTGCCGGCACGTCTTCATAAAGCGAAACAGTCACGACACCGTCCTCGTCCTTTACCATCTTTACCCTGACCTTTCTCGGCGGGTTTGTCTTGCCCCTCGCCCAGATCTGGCGGTTGAGATCCTGCTCTAGCTTGATCTCGTCGCTCTTCATGTGCTTTGTCGCAAATTCGCGGATCATGTTGACTACTCTATCGGTGCGCTTGTGTTCTGGAGTAAGCCACGCTCTGCCAAGGTTGATAGTGTAAACACGTGTAAGGTTTTCTTCGACTGTTGCCATTTTTTATCATCCTACATTGACATCGGACCTGCGCCAAAGCCTACGCTTGGGGTTGGTCCTGACCTTCCTGTTCGTCCTAATGACTACCCAAGTTGGCACCGGGCGGTTTTGCCTCGTGCGCTTCATCAAACGCTTCTTGCGTGAAGTGTTTTTGCGGGCAGCCATATACGAACCTAAGAATGATTTTTTCCGCTTTTTAAGTGTTGGTGTGATTGACGGTGCTTGGGAAATGGATCATTATTCATACACTGGCGAATGACCCTGCATGCTGTGGCCGCCGGTCATCTTGGACTTGTGTTTGAGCTTGTTGATTTTCGGGTCATCTATCAACCGGGGGTCACGCTCCGTTTTGCTTTTCTTTGGACCTTGCTCTTTGCTGCCGGACAGCCGTTCCATATCCAGACCATTGTCTATGAAGGTGTAATCCATCGCTTTCTTTTCCTTTATGATCCTGATTCCCATCTTGAATTTCCTGATGGCTGCTGTCGCAAGACTGATGCAGCAAAAGTCTCCCAATCTGATTAGAGCAAATGCTACATTCGCCAAAATACAACTAACGAAGTTACGTAGTGTACGCGAAAGTAGCCACTACCAAAAAAGAGGGCTGAACGCATTTAAAGGTTTTTTATTCAAAGCTGAAGTGCTATGTGTCCTAGCGACAAGTATTGTAGACTGCGCAAATAATTCACCCAATGGTTCAACAGCAGGTGGCACCGTGATAGCCAAATGTCGAATCAAGATTTATTTACTGTATCTATAGTAATAACGTTCGAATGTCTGGCAGCCACAGGATCTTGGTTGTCGATGACGAACCGGACCTGCTCAGGCTTGTTGCCATGTATTTGGAATCTTGGAATTTTGAAGTGAAGGGGTTTACCAGCCCAATCGAAGCCTTGGCGTATTTCCAAAGGAATCCTTCTTTCTTTTCTCTGGTGCTGACAGACATTCGGATGCCTGGAATGTCTGGGCTAGAGCTCGTCAACCATGTTTTGAGGATCAGACCGCAAGTCAAGGTGATGCTCATGACTGCCTTTGAAATCAATATGCTGGAACTTGAAAGTAGCCTGCCAGTTGTCAAGCATAAAGATATCCTCAAGAAACCCTTCAGGCTCAAAGAAATCTGCGAGAGTGTAAAAAGACAGCTGCAGATGTCTTCTGACTGACTCTTCACGGAAAATATTTCCGACTAGTTGCATCGCGAACCCTGCGACCAACAGAACCGCGCCAGCCGCGTTGAGCCCCCCTCCAACCAATTATCATTGTTGTCCCCACATATGCCGGCACAGGATGAGATCTGAAAATTGGTAGCTAATATTAGGAACCGCTTTCAAAATCTGCTGATGCCTGAAATAATGGATAACGTGCACAGGTATTTTGCCACTACTGTCGGCCTGATTACTACAAAAGGCAGCAAGGGAAGAAATGTAATGGCGGCCGAGTGGACTATGCATGTTTCTTATGAGCCGATGCTGATTGCTGTTTTTGTTCACGATTCGCCGACGTACTGGAACATACAGGAAACGCAGGTGTTCGGAGTTAGCATCGCATCAGACGACCAGGCAGAGCTCGTCAATATAGCCGGCGGGTATTCGGGAACAGAGATAGACAAGCTTGGGATGCCAGGGACCTTCAAGACATACGACGCAAAGCACATCGACGTACCGATGATAAAAGGATGTGCTCTGAGTGCCGAATGCAGAGTTACTATGATCGAAAAGATTGGAGACCACATTATGGTGGTAGGCGAAGCGGTCAGCGCCAAGTTTGACGAAAAAAAGCTCCCTCTGATATACACAAGGGGTAATTATCGCAAGTTGTCAGAGTCAAAGATCCCGTCTGGGAGAATGGTGGTCAGGGTGACGACGAAACAAATGTCACAGTTCAAAGAAATGTCTTCAGGTCAGTTCGTGCTAAAGACCGCAGTTGCAGTAATAAAAAAGAACAACAAGACTCTGTTGCAAAAGTCCGGAGACTGGTGGACTCTGCCTCTTGTCGTCGTTCCAAAAGGGGCGAATTATAAGGAAACACTTGGAAAGCACCTTTCCTCCCTTGGCACTGCCGCGGCTGTGTGGGGAGTCCGTGGCATTTTGCGGGCAACACTCAAATCAAGCAAGGAAGAACTGCGGGCTAACTTTATTCTGTTTGACTGCAATGTCGAGTCACTTGTGAGTGACAGCACCGCATGGTTTTCCCGGATGCCCACGAACATTGCACTAAGAGTGTTGCTTGAAAAGTCCTGACTGGACTATTTTTTCCGTGGCTGCAAGCAGCCTCTTGACGTCGGCCTCGTCATGGGCATAAGAGAAGGCACCCATCTTGCCAGGCAGGAAGAATATGCCGTAATCCGCCATCAATGCAAGGTGGTATTTTGCCAGAAGCGCTCTGTCTGACATTGCTACGTCGGCTGCGTCCTTTACCATAGCCTTGCCAAAGTGCGTCATGAATATCGACTCAAGGCCGGTCACCTGGTACGGGATTCTTGCGTCGGCAAATATCTTGCCAAGACCATTCCTAGCCATGCTCCCCAGCCTGCTTATCTTTGTATAGACGCTCTTGTTCCTTTTCAAAAAGTCCAGCGTAGCCAGACCTGCAGCCATTGTAACTGGGTTTGCAGAGAACGTGCCTCCTCCAATGGCGCAGCGGGCTTCCTTGTCTCTTCTTGACACTGGATCCGCAAGGGACATGATATCCTTGTCTCCGCATACGACTCCGATAGGCATTCCGCCGCCACAAATCTTGCCTAGGGTGAACAGGTCGGGCTCGAGTCCGTATGTATCCGTTGCGCCGTGCAATGAAAGCCTAAAGCCTGTGACTATCTCGTCTAGAATGAAAAGGCTGTCATTCTTTTTTGCAAACTCTTGCAGGCCCTGCAAATAGCCCTCGACTGGGGGGATGCACCCTGCGCCGCCGAGCACTGGCTCGATGATTATGCAAGCAAGGTCGTCCTTGATGGTTTCAAGAACCTTGAGAGAAGCCTCTAGATTGTTGAACGGTAGCGACTCGACATACTGCCCCTCATCCTGCACAAGGCCTGGACCCTCTTCTGCCTCAAAGGGGTAGTTGACCGTCTGCATGAGCGTAGTATTGAAACCGTGCCATCCACCTATCGCCTTTGCAATCACTCGCCTTCCAGTTTTTGCGCGGGCAAGCCTGACTGCGTACATCGTGGCTTCAGAACCTGTTGAACTAAAGCGCATCATCTCCGCCCTTGGCATCAGCTTTTGAATCATTTCTCCAAGCTCGACGCTCACATCATTGACCGTTCCATAGAGCGTGCCACTTTTGACCTGCATGGCAAGCGCGTCTGCCACTGGCTTGGGCGAATGTCCCAAGATAAGCGCCCAGTGACCCATCCAATAGTCGGTGTACCTGTTACCGTCGACATCGCGTAATTGATTGCCCTTTGCAGAGTTTACAAAGAACGGGTACGGCTCGAAATAGCGAATGTTGTGGCTGATGCCACCAGGAAAAATCTTTGCGGAGCGGGAATACAGGCGCTTCGATCTTCCAGTCTTGCGCTCGTAATTCTTCACGTAATCACGCATGAACATCACTGCGTGACGCAGATTCCTCTATAATCCTTTGTTTTTGTCCCGCCTTGCTTTAGCCGAAATAAAGTTAAATTTCTAGCAATGCATAATTTACTTGATGATGCATGTTTTTGGCGGAGGCATATCAGGTTATATGCGCCTTGGACGATGTGGCTGCAAATTCTGATCTTAATCGGTGTCGTTACGGCCGGCGTTGTATTTGTAGATTGGTTCTCCAATAAGAAAAAGAAGATGACGAGGCCGCAGCCATAACCATGATGTTCACTGCCAAGTAGCCACAAGTTTAATTATCCGCCAATCAATTGTCGTTATCGCACAATGAATTGCCTGAAATGCTTCCACCCTCACCAAGCCCACGAATTCAACAAGGGTGGAGACAGCTCGCTTTTGCGCGTCGGGCGCTGCCTTGTGCCAGATTGCGGTTGCGCCCAATATGTCGATAAAATAGAAAAGATCGATGAGGACTTACTCTGACTGCAGGTTCCTTAGCGATGGTGGAATCTCGGCTTCTTCTGGTGTTATCTCTTCTGTGGGGGGGAGGCCATATTGCTCTCTCAACTCCGCCTGCTGCTCTCTCATAATTTCGTCGGAAAAGTTCGAGCCCGGCATCCATCCGAACGAGACGTACAAGACGATAATGATGGCCAGAGAAATGCCCATGACAAGAATCGACCATGCTACAGTCTTCATGTGAGGGCTATCGGCATAACCGCCACCTTCGTGCGCCATAATCCACCCAAAGGTTGGAATGATGCTTTTTAAAAATATTCGCTTTTGCAAAAGTAAAATATAACGTATGTGGCCTAGTCAGGCGCATGATGGAAGACAAGCTTGCCTCACTCGGGATAACGCTACCTTCTCCACCAGCTCCTGCCGGATCCTATGTGCCTGTTGTTGTTTCACATACCTTGGCATTCATTGCAGGCCAGATCCCTTCTGAAGCCGGGCAAGTAAAGTTCAAGGGCAAGGTGGGTCGGGACCTTACGATTGAAGCCGGTCAGCAGGCTGCGCGCCTCTGCACGGTAAATGCGCTAGCACAGCTAAAGTCTGCATTGGGCAGCTTGGACAAGATAAAGCGCGTGGTAAAGGTGACAGGCTTTGTCAACTGCGATCCGTCGTTTACAGATCAACCCAAGGTAATCAATGGTGCGTCTGATCTGCTTGTGCAATTGTTTGGAGAAGCTGGCAAACACGCCCGCGCTGCCGTCGGGGTGAGCAGCTTACCTCTTGACAGCGCAGTAGAAGTCGAATTCATTGTTGAAGTCTAGCTTATCCTACTATCAAGAGTCTTGATGAATTCCTGCAGTTTGTCTTTTGGGATCACGGCTCCACATGCCTTGTCATGACCGCCGCCGCTTCCGCCAAGCTCAGATGCAACCTCGTTTACGAGCCTACCAAGGTGCACCTTGCAACCTGCAGAACCGCGTATCGAAACAACATAGGAATTGATGTCGTCCTTGAACTTATAGACCATCGCTGCTGGTTTGCCGGAAGAGCCAAGTACAAAATTGACCACCATGCTTGACGAAAGCTCCACAGTGCTTGGCGCGTGTGCAATACTTTCTAGCTTGACAACCGAGTCTTGGATCTGCTGGACCGCGTTTGCAACCTTTTTCGCATATTTCTCAGCCGTCTCAAAGCCTCCCTTGATATCGTGCGGATACTTCATCTTGGCAAGCGTGTCGACTATTTTGACAAGGAAATCGTCGTCGTGCTGACTTGCCGAAATCATGTACGACAGCGCAGTGGATTCTAACATCAGAAACTGTCTATCAAAGCGGGGCACAATCGTAGATGCCGATGGCCTGCCTTCCATATAGTCAGTGAGCGCCCCCATAGCCGCGAAAAACGCCGCGTGGTCAGGCAGCTTTTTCTTGTATTTTGAATAGACCTGAACGCTAGTGCATTCCTCGATGGTATGAATGAGCGTCACGCCTGCCTTTTTGAGCGCCTGTATGGTTTCCTTGCTGATGTCATGGTGGTCGATGTATGTGACATCTGCTCCGTCTGAAGCAATCTTGCCAAGCAGCTCTACGAATTTCTGCTCATTCTTTTTCGACAATCCTAAATCACAGATGAACAATTGCTCGATCTTGCCAGATGTTGACACCTTTTCCAACTTTGCGATCAAGTTTGCATAGTCTACAAGGACCACCTTTGACACGTCAAACGCTGCTTTGACCAGTGTCGCGGAGCAGATGCCATCGGCGTCTTCCTTGTGAGATATGCAGACTGACAACTTCTTACAGTGGAGCCTTTCTCCCCAGATTTAATGGTTGGGTAAAAGGCTATTAGAAATTGGAGCGATGCCAATCCATGGGCTATTTCGGCGGATTCGGAGACGTGTTTTCAAGTGATTATCCCGGTGGAAGGAAAAGGTGCAGCAAATGCGGTCATGCACACAAGGAAAAGTGCACTTGCGGTTGTGAAAATGTCGAAAAATAAAATGACGCTGGCCGCCGTGCAAAGGATCACAGTTCTTTACGGTTTTGTTTTTTACGTATTTCCGGAGCCGCAACTTCGAGAAATGGTGCGTTTGTTACCACCATACCAGTGGCAAACCACCAATTGCGGTGGCACAAACAAATCCAAGTTCTAGTGCGTTGGGCTGTTGGGAATGGCAGGCTGTACACCTCGCCGAAGCTTGGTGCTTACACCTCCATCCCATCAACGCCATCTTCTA
>JBDZWB010000171.1:0-4033 GCA_040255975.1 Nitrosopumilales archaeon | reverse complement strand
AAACCTATGGTTCGATTACGCCTGTGCTTTCGAGAGGCTTTCTTCCCATAAAACCCTCGTCCTTTCCATGCCAGAACTTGATTTCATTTTCACCCACTTTCCAACAGAGCCATACCTCTTCATCGAACCTCTTTGACGGGAAGTCAAGAAGGCCCTGCTCAACGTCCTTTATCACGACTCCAGTGGCTTCCAACTGCTCTATGGCCTTGTAATAGTTTGAAACAGCAGCATTCAGTTCCTGCTTTTTCTTAACAAACTGCTCAAACTGGCTACCGGACTGTATGACCAATTCAACCTGTTCCTGCAGTGCGACTGCCTGTTTTTTATACAAAAGAATGTTCGAAAACAATCGCTGGACCTCTGGTAAAGCCTTGTTCGCAGTCTGTGGTGTATAGAGCGTAAACATCTAGTCGAATTGCGATTTTGAGATAATTTATGCCTTTAGCGCTGGATCTTGATCGCATATGAGCAAAAGTAGAAAAATCTAGCAGAAGATTGTTTTATTGACATACTTCATGAATGTATCATTACAGCCGGCTTATTGAGTACGAGTTGCTAAAAATCTCAGGGTTCTTGCCGCCGTTGCCCTTAAACGCGGTGGATATTTTTTCATTGTGCAAGTCAAGTCTTATCATGAGCTTTGCGGCACCCTCTTTACTGGGGATAATATATTCAAAATCCACGGGAACTGAAGAGTCTTTGAGAGATTCTGGGATGCCAGGCTCAAGCTGCACGGTGTTGTTTATCATGTCTACTTTCATGCCAAGCATCATTTCTCGGAACGCGTACGTGTACATGCCAACCGACCAAGCCTGCAGTATGCAGGAATTGAATGGCTCAGGCCGATCTCCCCGATAAGTTTCTGCAAACATTCCGTTTTCATGCAGTATTCTATCTGCCATCAAACCCAAGTAGCGCAGGGCTTGTTCGCGTCTTCCGAACTTTGTTTCGCTTGCTGCGGCCCACCCTGTGACAAGCGGCCAAACTGCACCATCATGATACAGGGTAGGCTGGTATTTTGGATCTCTGCTGCTTAGTGTTCTTACGCCCCATGCGGTAGTCATATCCTGTTCTTCGATCCTTGAAAGAACCGAATCTGCTCTGCTTCTGTCCCTTACTACGCCGGACATCAATAACACCAGCGCGTTTGGTCGTATACTCTTATCCTTTGAGCCGTCCTTTCTTATCGTGTCATAGTAAAAACCAGCGCTAGCGTTCCAATATTCTCGATCTATTCTTTCTCTGAGCTCGACGGCCGTCTCACCCCACTTTTTTTCATTTTCATGATCGCCTGCTATGACGGCAAGCTCGCTTCCAACTGCAAGGCTTTCGTAAAATAGAGCCTGTATGTCGTTTGCGCTTTTTCTCCTGTCGATATGGTCCATCCATGTTGAATCCTGTATCGGAAGCTTTTCTGCAGTGCCTGTAAAGCCGTGCTCTATCAGTCCGTCTCCGTCAATGTCTTTTAGAAACCCATAGTTTATCAGATCCACTATGGATTTCCACCTCTTTTTCAGGTAGCCAACATCTCCGGTGGAAATCACATATTCCCTTATGGCAGAGGGAAAGAGAAATGTCGAATCTGCCGACCCGTATGTTGTGGTATGGAGAAAAGCCCGTCCACTTATTATCATCGGGAGCTCGCCCTTGGTGGCAGTCTTGGTTGTGGCTTTCGCTTGATGACGGAGAAAATTGTCGATCGTCTTGGCTGCAAAACGGTAGTCTCCTATTGACAAGTAACCCCGGAGCGTCCAGCCGGTGTCTCTTGCCCAGTAGTTTGGAAAACGTGGTAGACCTGCGCATATCCCTTCCCCCAGACCATCATACTCGGCTTTCAGATATCTCATGCACGCCTTGGCTTTGTCAAAAGCCGCCAGCAGCCTCGCCATTTCGATATTTTGCTTCGTCTGCGATGATCTGGCGCTCAAAGTTGAAGAAGTGTATCCAGTAAAGCCATGCTCTGTCTCAGATGCCAAGCGGCGATAGTCATCCCTCATTTGGCAGAACTCTTTTACGCATTTTTCAACACCGGTGAAGCTGCCTGTGCCAACCAGTGCTAGTTCTACCGTCTTGCCGGCTTCGACTTCAACATCATATGACAGCTCTAGATCATTGTCGTACGAGTCGGTCAATATTCTGACCGGCTTTAGCCTTTTTGGCGCGACACCTATCGCCCCGGAATATTGCACCCCGGCATCCTGCGCAGATGTCTGCAGCTGGAGGCAGTTATCTTTGGCATTGAACTTTGATACAATGTTCTGCGAAACAGCTGCAAGACCGTAGCTGGTAATGTTGCCGTCTATTAGAAAATGTATGCGAGTCTTGCGCTTCTTCACCATCTTTCGGCCAAACAGAGTCCTAAAGCCGTTCAAAGGTCGCAGTTGCAGCACCATGATAAATCCCCTATTTTCAAACGGCACCAGCAACTTTCTCTTTACCTCTAATCCTGCCACTTCATGGCGCGTATAGAGGATGCCATTTTCGTGCCGGGATTCGACTACAAAGTGTGGAAGTCTCTTGCGTACGCCATCGTCAACAGATATTTCGACAACTATCCGACCAAATGCCCTAACGGGCGGTACATACAATCCGCCGTTGTCATACCGCACACCCATCCACGTCCAGTTGGCCGAGAGTGACCCGTTTGACGAACATACAACGTAAGCCTTTTTTCCGGATAGTGTCAGAGGAGTGGTAAAGTTCTTGAAGACCATGCCGTCTTCATCAAGTGCAAATGATTCAGATTCACGAGCAGTTTCTGGAACGAATATCCTGCCGCTCCGATATCCAGGATAGTCGGCAAACGTGAATGGGATCATTATCTGCTCAAAACCTTCCATCTTGCTCACGATTGCAACCTTGTGTTTCTTTTTCTCGTCCAGTCCACCTTCCTTTACCACAAGGAATCTGGCGCTCTCAAAAGGCTTGAAAGGAATGGGTCGGCTTTCAGACAGCATCGACACGTTTACCACGTCGTCAGCTGTAGCGATAAAGACTGACTTTTTGGAAATCGGCAGCTCGTCAACATAGACATCAAGCGAAATTATGTTACCTCCGAGCGGGACAGGAGGGTTTAGCAGTGAAAACATGAAGCCCTGATGCTTTTCTCCACCCATCACAATTATGACATTTTGCAAGCTCCCTTTGACATATGAGAGGGCCGTGTGTATGCTGTCGAGGGTGCGGGCTATTTTTTATACACCTTAAATTTGACAGAGTAGTAAGGACTCTTTCTTAAAGATTATTACGATACACAACGGGTTTCTTCCAAAATGATTTATACGATCACCTTTTACCATATGCAATGAAATTAGATTTTCCGAGGTATACCGAGCGGCTGGGCGCTGTGAGCATCCATGCAGTGCAGCGTATCTACGAGCTCGATTCTGGAAAATCAAAGGGTTTCCAATCGTCACATCAGACTGTTAGAAAGTTCGATTATGATGAAATTTCTAACATTATGCATGACCTTGCAATCGTAGTTCCGCTCAAGAACGAAAAGTTGAAGCTTCTTGAAGGAGTGCTCAGCGGGATACCAAACGAGTGTCTCGTCATCATTGTTTCCAACAGTGCTCGGGGCCCGGTGGACAGGTTTGCGATGCAAGCAGAAGCTGTCAGGCAGCTTGGCAGGTTTATGGACAAGCGTATCGTAATGGTCCACCAGCAGGACTCGGGGCTTGCAGAGGTGTTCAAAAAAGTCGGTTACGACTCAATCCTTGATTCAAAAGACGAAATAAGAAGCGGCAAGGCAGAAGGCATGATAATCGGCCTTTTGGCTGCAAAGATGTATCACAAGGACTATGTCGGTTTTATCGACTCTGACAATTACGTGCCCGGCGCGGTCAACGAATACGTCAAGATATTTGCGGCTGGGTTTGGCATGGCTACCACGCCCTACTGCAACGTCAGAGTGTCGTGGGTGTTCAAGCCAAAGGTCAGGAATAATGCTCTCCAGTTCTCAAAATGGGGCAGGGTGTCAGAAATTACCAACAGGAACCTCAACTCGCTCCTTGCAAGCATCACAGGCTTTGAA
>JBDZWB010000170.1:1318-4035 GCA_040255975.1 Nitrosopumilales archaeon | reverse complement strand
GGAATTACCATGCCGGTTTGGTCGTCAGAATAGCCAATCTTGACTGTATCGTCCTGCACTCGCAAGATATCCTGGTGTATGTGTACCATGTTGGTGTCACCATGTGCAAAGCCCAGCTCCAGCGCCTTCTTCCTCACGTCGCCAGTTCCCTTGGCAGAGTTGATTATCGCGACTCCAAATTCGTTTCGGAAGCAGTCAAGTATTTCATCCTTGGTCGGCGCCTTGTCAAAGCGGATGAACATTTGATGTAGGTGCATCATCCTAGATGGCACCTTGAAAGCGTCGACATAGAGGTTGGCAGTTGGGATAAAGTCCTTTACATCATCCTGATGGTGAGGATTCCTATCCCACTCGATAGAGTCCTTGACCGGCTTGGTGTCCTCAAGATCAGCCCATCTCCTTATGAGCTCGACGTCATAACGCTTTATACGGTTGCCAAACTTTTCGATCAAGGGCTGCATAACTCGACCCATCCCGGATACGTTGCAGCTGCCCTGTATCACGTAGGTCTTGCCAGCAGCCTTAGAATAGTTTACTCGGGAGTTATGGATCATGTCCGCAACAGCACGCTCGCCGTGACGGTCCTCGCCCCCCTGAAATATTGCAGGTTTGCTCATTGGTTCATAAAGGTTCTTTTTGTTATCGTACCCGCCGCCTTCCTTTGCTGCGTCAATAACGATATCACTCTGTCTTACCGCCTCTTCTACAGGACCAGTCACATTGTAGCCCTTCTCCTTGAAGGCGGAAATCATGTCTTTTGGCACAAAGACATTATAGTGGTTGTCAAGGGCTTCCTTGACTTTTTCGTCCACGGTGTACTTTGCAACGCCGACAAACTGTATCTCCTTGTCCATTGACAGCGCACTTGCAAGCCGTCGCCCAATGTTTCCGTAGCCGTTAATGAAGACTCGTACCAAAATCAATCACCCAACCTATGAACAATCTGCCAATGGATTCCTTGCATTATATAGATTCCTAAATATCATACATATTCTCCAAGTCAAACGCACTAAACTTAAATACGGAAATGACATGTAAAAATACGGAGAGCAATGCAAAGAGGCGGTCATTTTTGGCGCTGGTCCGCACGTTCTAGCTAACGATCTACTCTCAAGTGGGGATTTTGATTGAAAATCCTTGTCATCGACAACTATGACTCATTTGTCTATAACATCGCCCAGATCCTCGGTGAACTAGGTGCAGAACCTGTGGTTATCAGAAATGACAAGATAACGCTAGAAGAGGTAAAGAAGATGAAACCTGACGGCATAGTGATATCCCCGGGACCAGGGCACCCAGCTGACCGCAAGTACTTTGGCGTATGTACTGATGTCATCAAGGAAATGGGACCGAAAACACCCATACTTGGAGTCTGCCTTGGGCATCAGGGAATAGTACATGCCTTCGGGGGCAAGGTGGTAAACGCTGGAAAAGTAAGGCACGGTAAGACAAGCCCTATACAATATACACATGACAGGATTTTTGAAAACGTTGCAAACCCGTTCAGAGCTACGCGCTACCATTCACTCGTGGCAGAAAAAGACTCGATTCCAGATTGCCTTGAAGTTACCGCAAGATCTCTTGATGATGGTGAGATAATGGGCATAAAGCATAAGCAGTATCCGATTGAAGGTGTCCAATTCCACCCCGAGTCTGTCCTCACAGGAGAAGGACGCAAGATGCTTCAGAACTTTCTTTCAATGGTGAAAAGATGAGCGGTCAGCCAGACCTGCGGCCTGTAACTAGAAAGCTGGTCACAAGGACGAACCTTTCAGATAAGGAAATTACTAAAGCACTCGACGCAATACTTTCAGGCACGGTGTCCGACGCAGCCATTTCGGCGTTTCTAGTTGCTCTGGCAATGAAAGGTGAGACTGCAGAGGAGCTCAGATCGATCCTAGCTTCGCTCAAAAACCACGCAACAAGGATAACCCCGGATATCAAGGGTGTGCTGATCGATACCTGCGGCACGGGAGGCGACTCGATCAGATCATTCAACATCAGTACCGCTGCAGCCATAGTTGCAGCTGCCGCAGGTGCCAAGGTGGCCAAGCACGGCAACAGGTCTGTTTCAGGCTTATGTGGAAGTGCAGATTTTCTTGAATATGTCGGTCTTGACTTGAACACGTCACCTGATAAAGTGAGATCGTGTTTAGAAAGCACAGGAATTGGCTTTTTGTTTGCACCGCTGTTTCATCCTTCGATGAAGCATGTTGCAAACGCAAGAAAGATCATCGGTATCCGAACTGTATTCAACATGGTCGGGCCACTGAGTAATCCCTGTACCAACATTTCTGGGCAGGTTATCGGAGTTTTTGAACCATCACTTTTAGAAGTCTTTGCAGAAGCTTGTCAGGGTCATGTAAATGAGGCCATGATAGTGCATGCGCACGATGGATTTGACGAAATTTCCAATACATGTGAGAATGATGTCCTGTGGATATCTGGTGACAAGACAAAGAGAATTCGCCTCAGCCCAAGAGCACTCGGCATGCAGGTCGCCAAGCTGGAGCAATTGATTGTAAATACTAAGGAAGATGCCATCAGGAGCACTCTGCAGTCAATCTATGGCAAGGCACCAAGAGAAAAGCAAGACATCGTAATTCTTAATGCTGCTGCGGCATTGGTAATTGGCAAGGTTGCACCGGATTTCAGGGACGGAGTAGAAATTGCCAAGGATGTAATAAAGAGCGGAAAAGCAGAAGACAAGTTGTCAC
>JBDZWB010000170.1:0-1308 GCA_040255975.1 Nitrosopumilales archaeon | reverse complement strand
GTAAAATACTGCGGAAATCTGGAAAAATTAAAAGAGTCAGAAAAAAAATTTCTCTGACTAGTCGTCGTTCTTATCCTTTGCTGACTTCTTTTTCGGTGTGTCTGCGTCAGTGTCGTCAACGCCTTTTTCGTTTACGGTGAACCTGACATCAGAGTATGGATGGTATGGGCTATCGATTATCTTGGCAATTCTGTCATTGCCTGCCTTACGCAGATATACCCGATAGGTCGATGCGTGACCTATGACATTACCGCCTGCAGGCTTGGTCGGATCGCCAAAGAATGTGTCCGGCGTTGACTGGACCTGGTTTGTTACAATGACTGCGACATTGTAGATTTCGGCGATCCTCACCAGCTTGTGCATTATACCGTTGAGGCGTTGTTGTCTGTCTGCAAGCGTTCCTCTGCCCGAAAATTCGGCACGGTGAAGTGAAATGATGCTGTCGATTATTATCATCTTAGCCTTAAAGTCGTCGATGTACTTACCCATAGACTTGACTATTAGCTCAAGATGGCTACTGTTATAAGCCTTGCATATCGCAACTTTTTTCAGGATTTCTGCAGGGTCGAACCCTCTGGCACGTGCGATCTGATCAATTCTCTCTGGCCTGAAGGTACCCTCTGTGTCAATTAGTATTACACCACCGCCAAGCCCGCCTTCTTCTTGGGGCTGCTGGGCAGTGACGCACAGTGTGTGGCATATCTGTGACTTACCACTTCCAAATTCTCCATAGAACTCGGTGATAGCCTGAGTCTCTATGCCGCCGAGCAACAGTTCATCAAGGGCTTTTGCCCCAGTGCTGCAGCGCAACAAAGACTTTCTCTTTTCCAGCTCAACATCTGCAGTGGTGAACTCGTTATCAAGGACGCCACTTTCTCTCAGCAACTTTTGTGCGGCCATGATAAAGGTTGCAGCGGTTTCTTTTGATCCTCCCAAATCTGTCGCGAGCTCGTCTGCCACTGCTGTAGCCAGCTCCATAACCGAACTTATCCCTGCTTCCTTCATTTTGCGGGCAGTAGTTGGCCCTACCCCTTCAATGTCTTCTATCTCCAATTCTGTCACATTTTTTGACGAATTAGTCATTATATCGTATCATTTTTGAACGAAGTATATAATGAATGATGCACTGTCGGGGGAGGGGGTATGTTAAACTACAAAATTCTAAAACATAAAAAAGGTGCACAGGGTCTAACGCAGACCCCCGGTAGCACTACTTTCTCTTCTTTGCCTTGCCCTTCTTCTTGGCACTAGCCTTGGCTTTGGCTTTGGCCTTACCGCCTCCGCCTCCACCGCCGCCGATCTTGAACA
>JBDZWB010000010.1:0-16343 GCA_040255975.1 Nitrosopumilales archaeon | reverse complement strand
TCAGGGCGAGGCAACTCAGGCAAAACACTGGTTCCCGTGCATCGACCACCCGCAAGTGAAATTTTCAAGCGAAATTTCAGTCACAGTCCAGCAGGGATTTACCGCAATTTCAAACGGCAGGCTCCTAAGGATAGAGCAAAAGGGCAAGAAGCAGGTCTACCATTGGTCAGAGGCAAACCCGCACCCGGCCTACCTTGCGTCGGTCGTTGTGGGCAAGTACGCCGAGATCAAGGACGGCAGCCTGCAGTACTATGTGCCAGCAGAAAGAAAGCAGGACGCTGCAAGGTCGTTTGACCAGACGCCCAAGATGATGAAGTTCTTTGAAGAGTATCTTGGCACAAAGTATCCTTATGAAAAATATTCGCAGGTGGCGGTGCAGGATTTCGTCTACGGCGGCATGGAAAACTCTAGCTGCACTACATTGACACTAGACACGATGCACGACAAAAGAGCACACCTTGACTTTAACAGTGACTACCTTGTGTCGCACGAACTTGCCCACCAGTGGTTCGGCGACCTCGTCACTTGCAGGGACTGGCAGCACGTCTGGCTCAACGAGGGCTTTGCAACGTACTGCGAAGCGCTCTACTGGGAGGCAAGCAGGGGCACCGACGAGTTCCATTATTACGTCATGCAGACTGCAGACGACTATTTCGAAGAGGCCAGCACGAGGTACATGCGGCCAATCGTCACAAAGGTGTACAAGCACCCTGACGACCTCTTTGACAGGCACACGTACGAAAAGGGCGGAAGCGTGCTCCACATGCTCAGGCACCACGTAGGCGACAAGTACTTCCGCAGGTCGCTCAAGACGTACTTGGAGCGCTTTGCCAACAGCACCGCCGAGACAGACGATCTGCGCAAGATATTCGAGCTTGAAACCGGCAAGAGCCTCCAGCAGTTCTTTGACCAGTGGCTCTTCAGAGAAGGCCACCCGGATCTAAAGGTGAGCTTTACGCATGACGGCGGCATTGTAAAGATCAAGGTCGAGCAGACGCAGGCCGGAGAGCCGTTTGACTTTATGCTTGAAGTAAAGCTGGCTCTTGCAAGGTCTAAAAAGATGTACACGTTCAGGATCTCTGAAAAAGAAAATTCTTTCCAGATCCCAATTGACGGCGAAGTGGAATGGTTCTCTGTCGATCCACAGTTCAAGATCCTAAAGACATTGTCAATAAAGGCGCCGGCAGAGACGCTTGTCCGGCTGCTCTTGGAAGGCGAGACGGTGATCGAGCGCGTCGAAGCCGCCCGCTCGCTCAGAGACAAGTCTTCAGACGCAGTAATTGACGCGCTAAAGAGGGCGGTGCTTGATGACAAGTTCTGGGGAGTCGCGGCAGAAGCAGCAAAGACGCTTGGTGCTCTCAGGACCGATTACGCTTATGAAGCGCTGAAAAAGTGTCTATCAGTAAAGCACCCAAAGGCAAGGCGCGCAGTTGTAAAGGCAATGGGCGAGTTCCGCAAGGAAGAGACGCTAGAGCTGCTAAAGCCTGTGCTACAAAAGGATGAGAGCTATTTTGTAGAGTCTCAGGCTGCGACTGCGATTGGCAAGACTAGGAGCAGGCAGGCCATACCATTGTTGAAAAAGGCTGCTGCAACCGAAACCTTCCAGAACGTAGTCGCGCAGGGCGCAATCGCGGGGCTCAAAGAGTTCTCTGGTGACAAGGACATCGCCAGTTTCCTTGTGGAAAAGAGCAGGTACGGCAATCACCACAGGGTAAGGGAGGCGGCCACTTTTGCACTTGGCAAGTTTGCTGACAGCCAGATAATTGTTGATCATCTGAAATCCCTGCTCACAGACAAGTGGTTCAGGGTGCGCATCAATTCGTGCAGGGCGCTTGCAGATGCCGAGCTGACAAAGGCAATTCCCGATCTTGCATGGGTTGCAGAGCACGACCTTGACCCAAGGGTCAAGAGGGTGGCAGAAGAGTGCATCAACATAATCAAGGACGCGACGAGGAAGCCAAAGGAAGTCGCCCAGATGAGGGACGAGCTAGACAGGATCAAGTCAAAGAACTTGGAGCTCTTGCAAAAGGTCGACAGGCTCGAGCGCGAGCTACGATAAAAAGTCGGCTACGATCCTGTTGAACAGCTCCGGCCTCTCGGCGTGGGGCCGATGACCACATTCTTCAAGCATCACTATCCGGCAGTTCTTCATCTTTACAAAGGGCTCTGCGTACTTTATCGGGATCATGATGTCCTCCTTTCCCCACAGGAGCAGCGTTGGCGCCTTGATTTTGTGCAGCCGGTTTGTCAATCGCGGTGCCCGCGCGCTTCCCCTCAGAGCAGATAAGAATGCCTCCTTTGCGCCGGACATTGAGATCTTTTCAAGCACTGCTTTTGCATACGAGTCGTCTACAGGCTTGTTGTCTATTGCATAGAGCGCCTTCTTTACATCCTGAACTGACTTTGCTTCCAGCACCTTGACGTACCTCCGCAGAGCCGGCGAACCCTTGAATGAGCGCGGAAGCGCACCAGCGGGGCTCACCAGCACAAGCTTTTTCACAAGCGCAGGATGGCTTATCGCGGTTTCTGCAGCAACGTGGCCGCCAAGCGACGACCCTACAATAGAAGTCCTTTCAATCTGAAGCTGCTTTAGAAAATCGACAATGAAATCCCGGTAGAACTTGATCGTGTAACTGATTTTCGGTTTGTCGCTCTGTCCGAACCCCGGCAGGTCTATCGCGACCACCCGCATCACCTTTGCAAGCTCTTCGATGTTGTTTGTCCAGCTCTCAATAGACCCTCCAAGCCCGTGGATCAGGAGGACAGGCTCGCCGCTTCCAAGATCGGCATAGCGGACGCGCATTTCGCCAACCTTCATGTATTGAAAGTCCAACTAGCGTCAACGCATGCGCCTTGCTGTAAATACTTTGTTGTAGAGCAGGAACTGTTCCTCGTCCTTTGTCATGTGCTTTTCTATAAACGAAGTCAGCCTCCTGCTGTTGTGGCAGACTATTTGCAGCTGCTCAAACCCGCCGCCTACATAGATGTTTGTCGCAAACGATATCAGCTGTTTCAGCGCAGCCGTCGACTGCGAATCCAGGTACACGATTTGCATTATCTTTTTCTTGTCCCAGTAGCCATGCATGTTTACTATTGCGATTCCGCTTATCGGCGAGCCTGCCACTATCACGCTCTGTTTCACGATAAAACCGCGGAGGGTCTTTTTGTCAAGCGGGTACCAGTGCCACGACCTGACGTACCGCTTTGCAGACAGCTCGTAGATCTTTGACTTGTCAAGATATTTCCAGATATCTGCAAGATCGCCTGACGTGGCTAGCCGAGCTGTTGTTGATTTTGCATGGGGAGGCTTTTCATGCGTCACATAGTATGCCCATTTCGATATAGCCTCAAAGCCGTTCTTTTCGACCATCTTTTGCGAAGCAGTGTTTGTCACGTCTACTATGGCTGATGCCTGTTGCGCTCCTTTTTTCCGGCCGTACTCTAGCATCTTTTCCATAAGCTGGGTCGCGATTTTGGAGCGGCGATAGTCAGGGTGCACCCTCACCCCTTCAAGCCAGACCGTCTTGCCGTCTGGGCATAGGGCTACATGCGACATTGCAATGCTCCTGCCCGCGTCCTCGACAACGTAGAGCCTGCCGGTCCGGAACCAGTAGTCCCACACCCTGTCGATATAGTCGCCCCAGCTGAAGGTATCTACGCAAAAGCTGAGGATCTCCTCCCTGTCTGAGCTCTTGGCTGCTCTTATCTTCAATTCCCGGTCGCGGCCGCTTCTTCCATCTCTTGCATCAGAGTCGCCACGAACTGCTTGACCTGGCCGATAAAGTCAAGCGAGGCCGCAAGCGAGTCGGTCTCGTTGAAAATCGTTACAACGTAGGAATGTGTGTCAAACTGACTTATCCTCATGTCGCTCCAGAACTTGTGCGACAGCTCGCCATCTGTTTTCGACGTCAGCTGTATTGCATCCATGGGATTCTTGTGCCCGACGTACTTGCCTGCCAACGAAGGTATGCCGTCTATGCGGTCAAGCTTCGTCAGGATGCGGTGAATGTCGCTGCTGCCTGTGACTATGGCGTGGAAGACCACCCTTACCGCATAAATGTCGTTTTCAATGTTGGTTCCAAGATGCTGCACGAGCGCAGCCGCGACATAGTGCAGGCACGATATCGTTTCCTGATCGGGGTTCTGCAGTGCGTTTGGGTAGCTCATTATTTGCAAAATTCTAAAGGGGAGAACGTTTGACTGCACTGGCGCTATTCGGAAGCCTTGCTTGAAAAAGGAAGCCGTGTCCTGCATCGGGTGGTTGCCCTGCTGCATCTGGCTTGCTGTAAAGCCCTCCGACTCGCTGAAAGCGGCATTCAGCTTGTCCGCGTCAAACGGCTGCCTGAAATAAAGCTGCACGTTGAATTGGGTAATGTGGACTTCCACCTATTTGCTCACTGCCTTTGCCGAAGACTCAGGGTCTGCAGGGATTATCGTGAGCCAAGGCTTTAGCAGTTCTGGGTTGAGCTTGATCAGATCCACGTTAGCGTCCTTCAGGAGCTGCGTGCCGTCCTCTGGGTAGTCCGCGACCACTACGATCCTCTTTATCCCGACACTTATCGCCATCTTGCTGCATTCAAGGCACGGAGCAAATGTGGAATACAGCGTCGCTCCTTTTGTGCTCCCGGCGTTTCCAAAAAGGGCACACTGCATTATCGCGTTTGCTTCCGCGTGTGTGCACAGGCACCTGTCGAGGCCCTCGCCTGACTTGACCTCCCCCTTTATGCGGGCCATGCAGCGCGGGCAGCCGCCTTCAAAGCAGTTCTTTATCCCCGGCGGGGTGCCGTTGTAGCCGGTCGCTATCTGCCGGTTGTCCTTGACTATGACTGCGCCGATGTGCCGGGTCAGGCAGTTCGAACGCAGCTTTGCTATCTCTGCCTGCAGCATGAAATATGTGTCCCAGTCTGGCCTCTGCATCTCCTAGCAGTTACCACGATTGCTATAAATTGTTAGCTGGCGGGGGCGCCATCCTCAAGCACTCCCTTTTCCTTCTTGCGCGTCCGGTCGCCGGTCTTTTTGTTCATGCTCTCCACGGTGCCAAGCGCAAAGACATAGCGCACGCCCTCGGCCTTCATCTCCGGCGTAAGCATGTTGTTCATCCTGTCCACATCGCCCCTGACATAACTCTCTTCATGCTTGTTGGTGCGGGCGACGATGTACATGAAAGTGTCGCCTTTGTACTTGTGGATTTCAAAAACCTGCCCCATAGGGCTAATCATCTGCCCGCAGGGAGGTCGGTCGTTGCGGTCAAGAAAAGCTAGCAGCAGGTCAGCTTTTTGCGGGCTAAAATTGCACCAAAGGCTGTAAAAAATTTCACATCGAATTAGATAGCCACTTTTAGACAATTGACTGCATGCACAATACGGAAATGGCGAGGGCAATTGACAGGTCTCTCGACATACTCGGCGAGGATTCGAAAAAGGCATTGCTCTACCATCTCACGCACACCTTCAAGGTCCCGCTTGAAGGCTGCTCGATAGACGAGATCGAGGGCGCGCTGAGACAAATACTTGGAGAAGGTGCCGCGCTGGTAGTCGCCTCGATAAATAACGAGTTAAGGCGCTAGTTATTCCGCCAGCAGCCTTCTGCGTCTCAGCTGCATCTCGTCCTTTGCGAGCATCATGCCCACCAGCCCGACGGCAAGCCCTACTGCGGCCATGCCGGCGATCATAAAGTAGTCCATCAGTGGACGCCTACCTCGGCCAGCGACAGCCGCTTCTTGCCAATCCTCCAAGCAACTTCCATCGCAGCGAGCGTGGGAGCGAACCCGAGCGCAATCCACGCGATTGATTCAATCATTTCCATACGTCAATATTGTATGCCCGAACAATGATTAACGCTGCTCAAAAGGGCCGCCTAGTTATCACAGCCAGCCCGTAATATCAGCGGCGCTTTGTATCACTCTAACACGGTTATGAGGGTGCACGAAGATGTATAGTTGGCACTTACCATTTCTATGTTGTTTTGTCAAAATTCGGAAACAGCTCAGCGCTAGAAAGCGATCATCATCACCGTTTCCACAGTAAACAGCACCTCTTGATGCGGCGATCTGGCAGATAAATGTTAAGAAGCCGGCCGCCAAGCTTGATACTGCGTGAAGAATTCAGATATCTCCAAGGCGATGCGCAACCTTGGCTTTCTCACAGAGGTAGGCGAGAGCGACCCAAACGCCCAGTTCCGCGCCAGGGCATACTACCGGGCCGCAGACACCATAGAGAGCCTGCATGAAAATGTCGCGGACATTTACAATGATAACGGCCTGAAGGGGCTGCTCGAAATCCCGTCGATCGGCAAGAACATTGCGGCAAAGATAGAGGAGATGATCAAGACAGGGAAGATGAAGGCTCTTGAGGACATGAAGGCCAAGATTCCGATAAACATCGATGAGCTGTCAGACATCGAAGGCGTCGGGCCAAAGACCATCAAGACGATCTATGACAGCCTGAAAGTAAAAGATCTGGCAGAGCTGGAAAAAGCCGCAGCTGAGGGCAGGCTGCGCAAGGTCGCCGGCTTTACAGAAAAGAAAGAGCAGGACGTGCTGAAGAAGATAGAGTTTGCGAAGAAGGGCAGGGGCCGGCGGATCATTGGCGAGGTCTGGCCGCTGGTAAAGCAGATAGAAAAAGAGCTTGCAAAAGTTGCTGGTGTGAAAAACGCAGTTGCCGCTGGCTCTACCCGGCGCATGAAGGAGACGATAGGCGACATAGACTATCTTGTCGCGGCAAGCGACCCGGAGCCGGTGATGGACTTTTTCACCAGCATGCCGGAGGTGCAAGAGGTTCTTGGCAGGGGCCCTGCCAAGGCATTTGTGAAACTTGCAGCTGGAATAGACGCCGACCTTCTGGTCGTTCCTGAGGAGAGCTGGGGTTCAGCCCTCCAGTATTTCACCGGGAGCAAGGAGCATTCTGTAGAGCTCCGCAAAATAGCGATTGCAAAGGGATTGCGGCTGAATGAGTGGGGCGTCTACTGCGGCGAAAAAAAAGTCGCCGGCAGGACCGAAGAGGAAGTATACAGTGCGCTTGGTCTGCAGTGGATTCCGCCAGAGATGAGGGAGAACGCCGGTGAGATAGAGCTTGCCCGGCAGAACAGGATACCAGAACTTGTCAAGTATGGCAGCCTAAAAGGGGACCTGCAGGTGCACAGCGAAAACAGCGACGGCACCGCGACCATAGAGGAGATGGCGCGAGGAGCAAAGGAGTTCGGACTCGACTACATCGCGCTGACTGACCACACAAAGAGCTTGGCGATGGCAGGCGGCCTTGACGAGGAAGAGCTCTTGGATCAGGCAAACAAGATAGCCGAGCTCAACGACAGGTTGGAAGGCTTCAGAGTGCTTTCGTCTGCAGAGGTCAACATCATGAAGGACGGCTCGCTTGACATCGCCAACAACGTTCTTGACAAGCTCGACATCGTGGGCGCTGCAATCCACTCAAATTTCAATCTGCCAATCGAGGTGCAGACAGAGCGGCTGATAAAGGCTGCAGAGAACCCTAGCGTCGACATACTGTTCCATCCTACTGGCAGGCTGATAAACAGGCGGCCAGGCTACCCTGTTGACATCGAAAGGGTGATTGAAGTTGCAAAAGACACCGGCACTGTCCTAGAGATCGACGCGCACTATGACAGGCTCGACCTGAAGGACGAGTATGTCAGGATGGCAGTGAAAAGCGGTGTAAAACTAGTTGTAGATTCTGACGCCCACCATCCTATCCACTACGCATATCTCACGTTTGGGATCGGTCAGGCAAGGCGCGGCTGGGCTACTCAGCAGGACGTACTCAACGCTCTTTCGGCAGACAGGCTGCTAAAGGCGTTAAAGTAATCAATATATCCGGAACATTGATACCAGAGCATGTGCGTACGACCGTTGAAAGGGACGACCTGAAGGCACGCAAGATATACCTCGGAGTCTTTTACCTTTGCGCCGGCATCATGGCATCGATAACGTTTTACGCGATCTATGTCAGCCTCGGCGAGTACCTGCAGACAGGCAGGGTCGTGATAGGAGAGGTGTTGGTCGACACAGAGTTTCCCTTCCCCGGCCTTGCCAAGCTTGTCACCTACCTGATGATAGTTTCAGTGGTTGGCTGGTACTGCGTGGTCAAGCTCGGCGGCGACAAGGTCACCAGCATTCCAAAGTGGTTGAAGTCGATACTGCAGCTGCTGGTGCTTGCCATAGCGATCGTCGCGCTCTATGAATTCGTCTACAACTTTATTGTGTGGAATTCGTTTATCACTGCAGACGCGATAAGAGGGGTCATGCAGTTTGACGACATCAACGTGCCGTACCCAAACCCCGAGACCCCGTGGAACTTGGTGTTTGCGACCAAGATGTCGCTTGCCGCATTCCTAATCTCTGCCCATGGCTTTTACACGATGAGCAAGCCAAAGAAAGGGTCAGAGTAGCCACTCTTTTACTCGTGTCCTTTCAAAATCCTGCTTTTTCTGAAAGTTCTGTTCCGAAGGAGCTTCCAGCCTGAGCTGGGGACCGGCAGGGTTGAAAAAGTCGCCGGCAAGGTAGCCAGCGCGCCCGTTGCCCATTTCCATAAAGCAGTAACCCTGGCCGGCGAATGTCGTCAGAGCCGGTCTGCCCTCGATCTCGTCGATTATCTGCCTGGCAGCCACCTTGCCCTGTTCTTCGGCAAATATACCTGCCTTGGGCACTGCCCCCGCGCCTACCTTTATCTCTGTTACATCGCCTATAGCAAACACGTTTGCAAAGCGGGTCTTCATTGTGCTCTTGTCGACTGCTACCCAGTCTCCTTCTGTCAAGCCCGAATTCCTGACGACCTCAGGCACTTTATGCTGTGGGATACCTGCCAACACATCATACTCTGCTTTGCTGCCGTTTTCAAATTCCAGCTTGTCAGACACCGACTTTAGCTTGTGCGAAGGGTGGAACGTTATGCCGCGCTGCGAGATTATTTCGACAACGTTTCCACTCACCTGCGGTCCGGCGGCAGGCATCGCTATCGGGGCTGGTGAATAGATATCTATCTGAACAGAGCTCCGCGTGCCCTGTCGCGACAGGATGCTGTCAATTATCATCGAGGCTTCGTATGGCGCCGGCGGGCATTTGTACGGCATTCCCATTATTGCAATGGCTACCTTGCCGCGTTGAAGCGACAATAGTTTTTCGCGGAGCTTTGGCACATGCTGCGCGTCATAGAGGTTGTAGCCTCTCTCTACAAACCCGGGAATCTTGTCCGGGGCAAGCTCTGTGCCAAGAGCCACTATCAAATAGTCGTATTCTATCCACCCATGACCTTTTGCCTGCACCCTTTTTGATCCGAGATCAATAGTAGCCACTTCGTCGTTGAGGTACTCGATCCCCTTTGCATTGAGCCCTTCAAGCGGAGTCTGCGACTCTTCCAGCTTCCGGCTGCCTTCCAGTATCCACAATTTCACTAGACCCATCATGAATGACTTTTTCCGGTCCATTATGATGATCCGGTGATCCTGACTGAGCCCTTTCCGCAGCTCGGTTGCCGCCGCCAGCCCGCCAAAGCCGGCTCCAAGGATCAAAATTCGCTTTCCCATCGCCGAAATGATCGCAATAGTAGGTAAAAACTTTTTAGCAATGCGCGCGTTTCTAAAGATATGCGGGAGGAAAAGCGCTATCCCTTCTACGATGACGCAACCTTGGAGAGGATGATGAATTATTTCAAGCAGCACGACAATGACGAGCTCCTCCGCTACATTAAGGCGAATGGCCTTCGCAGGCACATCGACATTCTGGAAGAGAACGGGTCGGCCTAACGCTCCTGCGTCGTTGGCCTTATGAGTATCTCGTTCACGTTCATGTGTGGAGGTGACTCGACCGCGAACAGTATCGCATTTGCAATGTCTTCGGACTGTAGCTGCTGCGCTTCCCGCTGCCTTGCAGACTGGACGTACTTTTCCAGCGACTTGTCAGTTATCGTGTTCAGGAGCTCTGTCGCGACCTCTCCGGGCTCGATGCAGGTGACCCGTATGTTTGCCCTCTGGCTGAACTCCTGCCTCAGACCCTCGCTAAATGCTGCTACAGCATGCTTTGTCGCGCAGTAGACGCTACCGGAAGGAAACACTATCCGTCCTGCCACTGAAGAGACGTTTATGATGTGCCCGGATTTCTTGTCAAGCATGTGGTTGATGACGGCCGCGGTGCAGTAGAGCACTCCCTTGATGTTGACGTCTATCATCTGATCCCACTCGTCGACCTTCAGGCTCTTGAAGAAGCTCAGCGGCATCAGGCCGGCGTTGTTGACGAGAATGTCCACGGTCCCCCACTTTTTGACTACGGCGTCAACAAAAGAGTCGCAGTCGGCCTTCTTGGCGACATCCAGCTTTTGTGTAAAGACTTCGCCGCCGCTCCGGGCGATCTCGCTCTGCAGAGATTCAAGTTTGTCTGTGCGCCTTGCGCCTGCGGCCACCTTTGCGCCCGCCTTTGAAAGCGCGAGTGCGGTGGCGTACCCGATCCCGCTGCTGGCGCCCGTAACTATTGCAACCTTGCCTTTTATCATTATGTGATCAATCAGTTTCTCACATTGTAATATGCTTTTGCCATGGGCGTCAACCTTAAGTACGATGTTTGCACCGGTAGAATCGAACGCTCATGAGCCTTGATGACAGCGACGAGCTGGCCTATCTGTGGACCAAGGTAAAATTCGTCCAGAAATACATGAGCAAGAACAATTGTTCTTTTGAAGTTGCCGAGCGCGAGTTCCATTCATGGATCGAAGGTCTGATGGACAGCAGGATCGAGCAGGCAAACAGGATGCTGAACCTGCACTAGACGCTCTGCTCTGGCTGCTGTATTTTTTGCTTCCTTGCCATGAACAGCAAGAGCGCGCCGAACATACCAAGTACTAATGCAAGACCCTGTGCGCCGCCGTTCGGCACGACGATAAAGTATGCGATAGAAAACGCGATGCAGATTATACCCTGCAGGAGATACGACCTTACCTGAGGCATCTTGGTCTTTTTAGCGATGTAGCCGGCCGCAAAGAACGCAGCGGCCGGGAATATCGTGAGAAGGATAAACATGTCAATGTCTATGCCAAGGTGAACCATCGGCAGTAGACAAAGGATTGGCGCGAAATAAGAATTTTTAGATCATTGCCATCGCTAGCTGGCAACCTGCAGAGTTGTACGCCAGTCAGTCAAATGGGTTGAGATCGATGTTCTTGAATTTGCCCATCACGTTATCGAGCAAGCCTTCTTCGCCAGTCTTTTCCTGCACCAGCTTGACGCTTTCTTCGACGGCCTTTTGCGATTTTTTCCTGTCGTTGATCCCTGCATCTCGGTCTATCTGCTGCACTACTTCCTCATTGTTGATGTCCTGCTTCGTCGTTGTAAACTGCTGCTTGTCATTATCCGAGAACATGCTTGTCAAGCCCGACGGCAGCTTTGACAGCAGCCCTTGGGCCTTGCCGGGCTCTGCTTTTTGAAGCAGCGTTTTTGAAACGGTTGCCATGACAGTTTGGGCCTGCTCCGGGCTGATTCCAACCCGCTGGGCCAGCTGGTTAATGATTTCCTCCATTGCAGCGGATGATCATGGCATATAGCTATTAAGAAGTGCTATACATTTTTCATCTTTATTCGACATGCACTTCGACAGCGGCGCCGCCTTCTATTATCAGTCGCGCGTTTTCAAACGGGAGAGAAGCAACATCTTCCGGCTGGAACGGACCGTACTTGCTCATGTCGATCCCGACGAACGCTTCAGTCGGCTTTAGGAACCTCACCACTATCTGCTTTGATCGCATCCTTGCCGATATCGATTCGAGCACTTTGGGCCTCCCCTTGACGGTAGCCGCAATGACTTCGTTCATGCGGCTTTCGGACTCGCGCTCGCCGTCAAGCACGTATTTTTCCTCGTCTGTCAGCTTTGAGTAGTCCAGAGCCTCGCCTGCGCGTATCTTGATCTGCCTTGCCTCTATCAACAGCTTTGCGGCGCTTGCAAGAAGCTCTGTCGTCCTGTCCCTTACCTTTGCCTCAATGCCTTCGTAACCCTGACCTTTCAGGTTGCCAAGCGAGGCCGCCACCTTTTGGAAGGTATCAGGCTCTATTGCCTGGAGCGTAGGCAGCTCGATCTCTTTTTTCAAAAGCTTGAAAATGTCCTTGAGCGCGAGGTGGCCGCTGTCCCCGGCGTCCATTTCGCTGCTATTTTGTTGGCCAGATGTTGACATTTTGGATCACTTGACAATCCTTAAATTGTGGGATTTAAGTGCCTACAGATGGTGTGTATTCTGGTTGCCTTATAAATTGATTGACGGCAAGATAGAGCCATTAACATTTACAGCCGAACAGGTGATGCGCAGGCTTAAAGAAGACGAGATAAAGTTCGTTGACCTGCAGTTCACAGGCCTGTTTGGCCGCTTCCATCACACCACAATGGATTCCAAGATGTTCAGGGTGGAGGACTTTGCAGACGGCCTGCCCAAGCTTGACGGTTCGTCGATCAGGGGCTTTACCGAAATACATGAATCCGACCTTATCATCAGGCCCGACCCATCCACGTTTGCAACAGTTCCATGGATCGAGCCTCGGACTGCGCGGCTTATTTGTGACATCCTGAGTGGCGGGAACAAGCGCGAAACATTCCCGCGCGACCCAAGGGGCATTGCAAAAAGAGCAGAAAAGTACGTTGAGGATCAGGGCTATGACACTTCTTACTGGGGGCCTGAAGTAGAGTTTTTCGTGTTTGACAAGCTCGAAGTCAACACTATGACCCCGTACCAGGGTCAGAGCTATCACATCGAGTCAAAGGAAGCCCCGTGGTCTACAGGCAGCGTGGGCTATGCGCTCCGGCTCAAGGAAGGGTACCTGCCAAGCGCGCCTGGCGACACCCTGATGGAATATCGCAATGAATGCGTGGATGTCCTCACCAACAACTTTGGCATAGTGTGCGACGCGCACCACCACGAAGTGGCTACTGCAGGCCAATGTGAAATAGACATCCGCTTTGATACCTTGGTCAACGCCGCGGACGCCGTGCAAAGCTACAAGTACATCGTCAAGAACATTGCCAAAAAGCGCAACATGATTGCGACCATGATGCCAAAGCCCATCGCGCTAGACAACGGCTCTGGAATGCACGTCAACGTCAGCTTGTGGAACAAGGGCAAGAACCTCTTTTACGATTCTGCAGATGAATACGCGGAAATGTCGCAGACTGCACGCTATTTCGGAGGCGGTATCATAGAACACGCGCAGGCACTCGCAGCCATTGTTGCGCCGACGACCAATTCTTACAGGAGGCTTGTGCCCGGCTACGAAGCTCCGGTTTATGTCGCGTGGAGCACTGGCAACCGCTCTGCAATAATCAGGATCCCTGCGCATTACAAGGGGACCAAGTTTGCAAACCTCAAACGTATAGAGTTCAGGGCGCCGGACCCATCATGCAACCCATACCTTGCGTTTTCTGCCATACTGGCCGCCGGCCTTGACGGCATCAAGAAAAAGCGGGACATTGGCGACCCTGTCAACGAAGATATTTTCAAGATGATCCCAAAGAGGAGGCGTGAGCTTGGAATAACGCAGTTGCCTGCCAGCCTCAGGGAAGCCTATGAGGAGCTGGAGAGCGATAATGCGTTCTTGAGGCCGGTGTTTGACAGCGAGACGATAGACAGGATTGTAGAGCACGAGGAGCAAGAGCACGTCGAGCTTGCTGTAAGGCCGCACCCCCACGAGTTCTCGATGTATGCCGACGTCTAGTCCCGTCTTCGCAGCAAAAACTTGCCGACGCGGAGATAGAGGCTAGGGCCCTTGCCCTTTGTAATGTAGGGAGCGATCACTGCAAACAGTATCCCAAGGCCGGTGGCAGTCGACGTGAGCCAAGTGATATAGTTAGTTTCAAGAGCCAGCCTGCCTGACCAGAACTCTGCCGCAATGCGGAGCAGGATTGTCACTAGCCCCTGGCCTGTCCCAACCAACACCAGAAACTTGCCGATGTTTACGCGGTTTGCAGCAAACAGCGCTGCGCCCATCAATACTGTCAGGCCACCAAGCTGGCTCAAGAGCGCAAGAAAGCCTATCGGTACTACTGCAAGGGACCAAAACTCCCTGACAGTGTTTACCACCAGCTGCTCCCTAATCAGGTTGTAGATCTCGATGTTTGCCCGGTAGCCAGAGATCAGAAAGAGTATGCCGGACACAAACGCTATCCCGGCGGCCAGCCTGTTTCTGGTTGTACTGTAGCGCAGGGTCTGCAGGCGGTCATAGACGATCCGCTGCTGCACTGCAGACTTGGGCACCTTCCCATAGACTGCGAGGCGCTTCATCTTGGAATGCGAATACTTGTGCCGCGCTTCATATGCGGTTATCAAGAGCCTTATTCCCTTTTTGTCGACCGACCCGGCAAGCGACTTTGGTATCAGGTAGCTTGAAAGTCCCACCAGCCCCTTTTTGACTACAAGGTATTCTGGCAGGGTCTTGCGTAGAAACCCTATCTTTTTCCTATCGGACGAATAGACGGGTCTGTTTATCAGGGATGACCAGTCTGAAAACGGATCGTTAGGTGTCGTACAATACAAATGCCGATCGATCTATTATGGGTTGCAATACTCTCCGAAAGGGAGTCCATAAAGTGAACCCTCCAGATGAACGGCTGCATGAGAGGGGTTGAAAAATCGCCCAAAAACAAGCGATAAGGCAAACGATATCTATACAGTACCTGTGGAAATGCGACCAATAGTTCTGTCGTCTGCGGTAATGGCGCTGCTACTTTTTGGAATGTCCAGTCAGGCGCATGCAAATCAGCTAGACACGCTGCTCCTGCCGGACATGGACAGATCCAAAGTTGAGCTTGCCGGCATAAGGTTCATCGAGATCAGGTATCCGCAGGGAAGCTCGCTTGCGAGCCTGCTAGATGGAAGGAACGACCGGATCGAGTTTACTGTGAGCGGTACATCAAACAGCACTGGCGGCATAGGACAGGTGATACAGGCTGTGAACAACGCCACCCTGAAACAGAACAAGAGCCCGATCGTCATAGAGAACGCGTCGATGAGGTACTTTGCCACGCTCAAGGGCTATCCTGACAGGGCGCAGCTCTCCTACAGGACAGAGTTTGAGCCGGTGATTACAAAGTACGTGCTGCAAAAGGCAGGAGAAAACAACCAGCCTGCAATAGTGGACCTTGATTGGCGCAACGTGGTAGTGGACGGGCCGCTTATGGTCACGACGCAAGAGTACGAGACCATGGATATCAACCGCCCGATAGGACTGGTGCAACTGTTGCTCCCAGAGCTGGTGGAAGAGTTTCAGAGATCTGGAGCAAGGGAAATGATGGAGGACCCGATACTGGACTTTGAACGGTTCGACCTGTCGATGAAGTCATGGCACTTTTTGTTCGACGTGACAGGTGCGCAGCTTGAAAGGTACGGGGTGTTCATTGAAGGCGAGGGCGCGACTGTCTCGATATACTCGATAGGGGAGAGCAGCTTCAGAGAAGGTACCTACCTGCCGGTTGAAAAGGACACAACCATCACGATAAGGGGGACGGAAGCAGAGATGCACTCTAGCACTCCACCACCAAGCGGCCAGATCAGCATAGCAGGATATTCCTCAGTGCAGGAAAGTGACGGGGCAGAGTTTGCGCTGGTTTACCCCGAGTCGCCAGCAGGCACCCCGCTCGATATCTTTGGCTTCCAGTTCCAGGTGCTGATGGTGCTTGGCGGTATGATGGGAGTGATCGCGGTGGTAGTGCTGATGAAAACCAGAAAGTGATCAGTACTTCCATTCGGCAGCCGTGGTGTTCCACCACGCCCTGTACGGCCGGGCATCCTGCCCAATCTCCTCTTTTACCCGGTGCTCGATTGAAAAGAACATGTTCTCCATCGCGTCCGCGCCGCCATCGGCGTAAAGCTCCCGGCCAATCTCCTGCACCCTGCCCTTCTTTCCAGCAAAGTCTGGAGCCTGCGGGTTCTGGATGCAGTAGACAAGCAGGTCGTACAGCTCTTCTTCCAAGTACGCGTCCAATCAGTCCAGCCTCTTGATGATGTGGTAGCCAAACTCGGTCTTGACTGGCTCGGACATCTGCCCCTTTTCCAGCTTGAACGCAGCTTCTTCAAAGGGTTTGACCATCATGCCGCGGCCAAAATACCCGAGGTCTCCTCCACGCTTGCCGCTTCCCTTGTCTATCGACAGCTCTTTGGCAAGGTTGGCAAAGCTTTCGCCTTTTTTCAGCCGTTCGAGCACTGCCAGCGCCTCGCTCTGCTTCTGCACGAGTATGTGAGAGCACTTGATCTTGTTCGCCATTTTCTAAAATATCGGAAAAGATGGGAATTAACTTTTTCCTTTACAAAAAAGGAAAGGAGATTGGGCAATAACCGCAGTTATTGCGTTGTCGTCGCGTTGTTGCT
>JBDZWB010000169.1:0-4039 GCA_040255975.1 Nitrosopumilales archaeon | reverse complement strand
CTGCCATGAACTGCAAGAACAGGTGCATATATTGCTGGCGCCCGACCGAGTTTTACGACACGCTAGAGATGCCAGGGGAGCTGGTGGACGAACCAGATGTCATTGTACAGCAGCTCATGGCAGAGCGGAAGAAGCTGATAAACGGATTTTACGGCCACGCCAAGAACGACAAGAAGAAACTAGACGAATCACTCATGCCAGCGCACTATGCGATTTCGCTATCAGGCGAGCCAACGATGTATCCCAAATTGCCGCAGCTGATAAGATACCTAAAGTCGCTCAAGGCGACCAAATCTATATTCCTCGTCACCAACGGTCAGGAGCCTGCGATGCTAAAGAGACTAGAGGCCGAAGATGCGCTTCCCACCCAGATCTACCTTTCAACCAACGCCTCTAACAAAAAGATGTTCCACCAGATCAACAGGCCGATGCACAAGGACGCGTGGGAGCGGTGGTGGGAGAGCCTACGATTCCTTGCCACCGTAAATACAAGGACCGTGCTCAGGATGACTTTGATTAGGAGTTACAATGACGGCGCAGATTTTGTCGGTGAGTTTGCCGAGATGATGGCAAATGGAAATCCACACTTTATCGAGCTAAAGTCGTATATGCATATTGGCATGTCAAACCAGCGGCTCGAGCAGGATCACATGCTCGAGATGCACGAGGTGAGGAACTTTGCGGCAAACCTTTGTGAAAAGATGCCCTCGTTCAAAATAATGGACGAGAGCGAAATCTCAAGGATAGTGGTGCTGCAGAATCAGGCGCGCTACACTGACCGCTGGATCAAGGAATACATGACGCAAACCTATTAGCCTCCTTTGTCTTTGGGAAGGTCGTTGACAAAGGGCACGCTAGCACTTGCAGTTGCATTTTGTATTGTCGGTGCGTGTCTACAACCAGCTGCCGCGCAGACCGGCTCCCGTCCTGCCTACATTTATGATTATGCAGGGGTAATAAGTGAAGACTACGAATCTCTGATAGACGACTATGTCCGGCGCGTGGATGCCAACACTACCGCAGAGATAGTCATCTATACTATCTCCAGCTTTGAAGGCCACGGCATAACAAAAGATGGCGTGGAGATACAGGATAGGGACATGCTGGCAAACTATATCTTTAATGAAGTGTCACTTGACGGAATAACCGGAATCGGCAAGGCAGGTAAGGATAACGGCGTACTCATACTCTATTCAATAGAGCGCGACGCTGGTGGAGGATCTATGCGCATCGAAGTTGGAAGAGGGCTTGAAGGCGATATCACCGACGGCACTGCCGGTGCGATACTTGACTCATATCTCGTCCCGGCTAGAGAAGAATATGAGTCCGGCAATTTTGAAGCTCTTGATTCGGCGTTCTATGATACAGTGGCTGCCATTGCTGGCGAGATCGGTTATACAGGCGGCTACGACCCGGGTTTTGAAGACCCGTCTGTAGCGTTGGAAGAAGATCTCTCCTTCTGGATACCCTTTCTTCTTTTCATGGCTTTTGTGGTAATTGTAGCCATCTCTAGAAAGGGCCGCCGACGCAGGGGTTTTTACGGAGGATATACAGGCGGATGGAGCAGCGGAGGCAGGGGCGGATTTGGAGGAGGCGGAGGTGGGGGAGGCGGTGGCGGCTCCGGTGGAGGAGGCGCGGGCAGATAGAGGGGATTAAAGTAATATTGAACCGCCCTTTCCTTTTACATTAGGTAATGGTAAGCAAGGTAGTTATCGCAGCGATCGCAGGGATCGCAGTTATTGCGATAATAATTGGTTCGCTGTATGGCATGTACTTCTCCGGATTTAATGCTGTGCAGGCAAAAGATGAGAACGTGAAAAGGCTGGCGGCAGATGTCCAGACACAGCTGCAGCGTAGGTACGACCTGATACCCAACCTTGTTGAATCTGTAAGGGGTTACATGCAATTTGAATCTGAACTCTTGCAGAACATCACTCGGCTCAGGACTGACTGGCAAAGAGCTCCGACCGTGAACGAGCAGGTGGATACGAGCAACCAGCTTGAGCAAGCCCTTGGCAAGTTAATCGTCATTTACGAGCAGTATCCTGAGCTAAAGACTGACCAAACTCTTGTCAGGCTGATGGACGAGCTGGCAGGCACCGAGAACAGGATTGCCGTTGCTAGGACCTACTATAACGACGGTGTGCGCGACTTTAACACCAACATCAGGACTTTCCCGAACAACGTGTTTAATGAAAGCGGATTCCTTGGAGCCAAGCCGTGGGGCATGCAACAGTACCCACCCTATGAAGCCACAGCTCAGGCTCAGACCACAGTCCCGCAGGTAGACCTTACTTCTTAGAGTACCATCTTGCAAAGTTGTCAAGCGCCTTTTTGCGATGAGAGTACTTGTTCTTGTTTTCCTTTAGTTGAGCAAAAGTAAGATCAGTTCCTGCAGGGATAAAGATCGGATCATAGCCCCAGCCACCTTCTGTTATTTTCTCAGATATCCTGCCGTCAATACGGCCTTCTGAAATTGACAGGCGATTGCCATCATAGAATGCTATCAATGAGCGAAAAGATGCAGTCCGGTTTGTTGACTCTGCAAGCAGTTTTAGGATTCCCTCATTTCCGATAGTCTTGAACACAAAAGATGAGTATTGTCCAGGAAAGCCTTTCAAAGAGTCAATGAACAGACCATCATCTTCCACTATCACAGGCTTGCCAACCTGTGTGAAGGCGCTCTTGGTTTTTTCCTTTGCAATTTCGTCAAGCGAGTCTGACTGGATTTCAACAAGGCTGATCTGCGCAAAGTCGACAGGTATATTGTACATTGCTAGTATTGACTGAACCTCCAAGAACTTGTTCTGGTTAGTGCTTGCAAAGGTCACCAAGCATTATTGGAAAAGGTGACTGGCTTTTTTATACTATGGTTTATGGCTCTTGTAGATCACAAACCCGAGTCCGGCCGCGATCACAGAAGATGCAATGATTGCACTCTGTATCTGCAGCATCTGTACAGACGAGAATGCTTCGTCGTATGGCTGCATGGAAAGCATAACCCAAGTGGCACCAGGCATCTGGACAGGGCTGTATGCGATGTACATTTGAACTCCATTATGCATTTCGATTCTTGATCCGCTGTTGCCCGCAAGCGCATCTGCATAGCTCTGCAGGTCAGAGAGGTTTTCATCTGCAGATACCAGTGCACTGGAGGATACAACCTCATGCTTGTTCTGGTCGATGTAGATCACCCTCCCGCCGTATTCTGATCCAAGCAATTCGTCCGCTCGGCTATTAAGCGCCTGAAGGTTCATGACTGCTATCAAGACGCCGGCCAGCGTTTTGTCATCGTGATAAACCGGCACAGCCAAAGCTGCCGCACTTGCTCCTGTTGCCGCCGAAATGTATACCTCGCCAAGATACGGCTTGCCGCTGGCTATTGCGCCCTGAAAATAGTCGCGTGAGATAAAGTTCGTTCTGGTGAGGTTGAGCTGCCTCGAATACGGTTCTTCAAGGTACATGTCGCCGTTTGCTAGTATAAACCCGATGGCGTCAATATCGGGATTGGAGGCAAGAATGTCTTTTGCCACCTGTCTTTTTCCAATTGCCGCGTTTTCAGGCACGCCTTTGTTTTCTATGCTCACCAGATGCGCTTCCGACGTGTCCTTTAACTGTGGCAGCTTTGCCGTAACTTCCATAATCGATGCAACGGCTGACATCCTGCTGCCAGTTTCGATTGCAACATACCTAACATTGTCTTCGATATTCATTGCTGTCTTTTGATCCAAAGTCTGAATTTGGGCCGTTCCGGCATATGACAAGGTCCCGATCGCAATCACTACAGCAACAGCATAACATGCTATTGTCGTCGCCTTGCCCATGTTAAAGTTGTCAGAACTGTCTTCTATAATAATGTGTCACATTACGCGTGCGTATCTGCCGCGCTGCTCTATCTCTCTTACGTTTTCCAGTATCTGATCTGTCCTTCTTTTGCCTACCACGCTGGCGTAGCCCTCCACAAACCGCGGAAAAGCCTTTTTGACTGAAATGTGTGCGCTGGCTAAAACCTCCTTTATCAGCCGGATATCTGTCGCCA